>JBCDIB010000047.1:0-11373 GCA_038749385.1 Pseudomonadota bacterium
AACCGCGATCGGAAAGAACGAAATCAGGAAAGCGATAAGGACCGTGTTCATGTCGTGGGCGCCCACAAACATGAGCGCAATAACCGGCACCACGGTTGCTTTGGGGATCGCATTGAAGCCCACAAGTAAGGGGTAAAGCCCCTCTCGCAAGGTCCGCGAGAAGCCCATGATCATGCCAATGGCGACGCCGAAGATAACGGCCAGCAGCAGGCCAACGACCGTCCGCCACAGCGTCTGCCAGCCATAGATCAAAAACAGATCCCAGAAACGCGTATAGGCCGGTAATAGGTCCGAAGGCGACGCCATCTTATAGTTTGGCCATTCGTTCACCCAGACCAGCCATTCCCAAAATATCAAGAATGCAACGATGGCGAGCACTGGTATGCCAATTTTGCGCAGGGTTCCGTTCATGGCTACACGCTCCGTCCTGCCGGGGTGGTCGTCGCTTCTTGTCTTCCGTTCAGCGCAGCGGCCGGTGCGGTTTGTATCTGGTCTGGCTCATCGGGGGGTAGTTTGCCCTGTGCAATTTGGATTTGGTGCCGCAGGTCCGCCAGCATGGCCGAGGCCTCCGGTGTGTAGAGATCGTCGAGCGTGCGGTGGGTTCCGTTGACAGGTCTGATGTCCACATCCAGCACATATTGGCTGGTGGCAGGGCGTCCGGACAGCACAACCACCTGGTCGGCCAAGAATACGCTCTCTCGTAGATCGTGCGTGATGAGCAGCGCGGTGAACGGCTCTTGCCGGCGCAGCTCGTGCATGATCTGCCACAGATCCTCGCGGGTGAAGGCGTCCAGCGCGCCAAAGGGTTCGTCAAGGATCAGCATTTGCGGCCGGTGCACCAATGCCCGGCACAGCGACGCTCGCTGGCGCATGCCGCCGGAGAGTTCGGACGGTTTTTTGTCCTCAAAACCCGTCAAACCTACAAGCGCCAGAAGCTCTCTTGCGCGGTCCTCGCGCTGGGAACGGTTCAAACTGTTGGGCACGATCTCCAGCGGTAAAATGACGTTGTCGAGAATGGTGCGCCATTCCAGCAGAACTGGGTTTTGGAACGCCATGCCCACCGTGGAACGGGGGGAGGTGACGCGTTCGCCACCAAGCCAGACCTCGCCAGTGTCCGGCTTCAACAGGCCTGCTATGAGCTTGGTGAGCGTTGATTTTCCGCATCCGGAAGGGCCAACGACGGCGGTAAAACTGTGTTCTGGTGCGGCGATGTTCAAATCATCCAGCACCGGCAGTGGGCCAGCAACCGTCCCATAGGCATGGGTCACATGTTTAATCGCGATCAGATGATTATTTGCGTTCATTTGTCCCCCAGGACTTTCCCAACTGGCTGTACCCAAGAGCGTGAATGCACAAGCAAACGGCGGAGCCGAAGCCCCGCCGCAGATATCAGGATGGCGCTGAATTACTTCAGCATCAAGCTGCCGTCTTTGGGCAAAAACTCCGCTGTGAAAATCTTATCGACGGATGGAGTGTTTTGAAACTCGTAGTTTTCAGCGATCTGTTCCAGCGCTTTCTCCATTCGGGCTGGGTCCACCATGCCCATACCGTTTTCTTTCACAGCATCGGTGAGCACGTTAGCGTCGATTGCCAGCTGCAGACGGCGTTGCTCCAGCGCAACATCACCCGCCGGGTTTCGTTCGATGACCGCCTTTGCGCCCATTTCCGGGTCGGCAATAACGTCTTTCCAACCCATTGCCACAGCGCCCAGAAAGCCAGTCACTTTTTCGGCGTTCTCAGCGGCCCAATCGGTGTTGACGATGATCGCATTTCCGTAAAGCTCGAGGCCGTGGTCAGCCATCAGAATGACGCTGATATCATCTTCTGGCACACCGAGGCGCACAAGGTTCAGGTAAGATGAGAACGAGAAGCCGGTGATGGCATCCACCTTACCCTCGGCCAGCATGGGCTCGCGGGTTGGAAAGCCGACTGGCTCCACGGTCACAGCCGATGCATCAATGCCAGCGGCGTTGGCGAAGGCTGGGAACTGCGCCCAAGCACCATCTGGTGGTGGGGCACCGAGTGTTTTGCCTTCGAGATCCTTGGGGGCCGTGACGCCCTGGCTGGCGCGGCCAACCACAGCGAATGGCGGCTTGTCATAAACCATCATGACCGCTTTCACGGGTGCGGTTGGATTTTGGTCCAGAAATTTCACAAGGCTGTTGATGTCAGCAAAGCCGATGGGGAACGCACCGGTCGCGACTTTCGGAATAGCATCAAGCGAGCCCTGACCGGCAGACACTTCAACATCGAGGCCGGCTTTTTCAAAGTGGCCGTTGTCGATGGCTGCAAAGTAAGCGGCAGATGGGCCTTCAAACTTCCAGTCGAGGGCAAAGGGGACTTTGGCGGAATGGCCGGCGGCGATAGCCGTGGCGGTGATGCCAGCCAACAGGCCAGCGGAAAGGGCAATTTTCTTGAACGGGGACTTCATCACAGGTGGCAGCTCCATTGTTGCAGTCTGCAATTCACCAGATGCGTAAAACCTGTGCAAGTGCGACTTTGGCTGTTTTGACAGCACAGTCTGCCGGGCAAATAGGCAGCGCGCACAAAAAAGCCCCGTTCGGTGGAACGAGGTCTTTTGAAACCGTCTGGCTCTAGGTGAGGCCGAGAAACGAAAGAATTGCAACAATAACGACGATTGCACCGATGATCACAAAGATGTTGGGCATGGGAACTACTCCGGGTTTTGTCAGGCAATACCTGCGAGGCGAAGAACGATGATAACCACGACGATCACGCCGATGATGTAGAAAATGTTGCGCATTGGGAGGCTCCTTGTGGCCGTCTGTGTGTTCGCCTTTTCAACCATCTGCTGCTTGTATGGTTCCGAAATACCCAAACTCAATTCCTATGCAGGCTGGCAGAACCCACGAAAAAGCCCGCCGAAGCGGGCTGTTCCGTCCAGGTTTAAGGTGGTTGGTGCTTAACCTTGGGCGTTCGCAACCGCCCGTTTAGCCATGACATTCACCAAGTTCGCGCGGTAGGCAGCGCTGCCGTGAATGTCTGTCAGCAGATCATCGGCGGGCGTGTCCACTCCTTCAAGCGCATCGGCAGAGAAATCTGCGTCCAGTGCCTGCTCCATGGCTGTGTGACGGAACACGCCGTCCGAGCCTGCGCCGGTCACAGCCACGCGCACACCATCAGCGGTTTTGGCGACAAGGACGCCTGCCATGGCGTAACGTGAAGCTGGGTTGCGGAATTTTGACCAGCCAGCATGCGCCGTTTTCGGCACGGCTATCGAGATGATCATTTCGCCTTCGTCGAGGGCAGTGGCAAACATGCCTTCAAAGAAATCGGCAGCGGCGATTTCGCGTTTGTCCGTACGAATGCTGGCGCCCAGGCCCAAAAGGGCTGCGGGATAATCTGCCGACGGATCATTATTGGCAACCGAGCCGCCAATGGTCCCCATGGCCCGCACATGCGGATCACCGATACGGCCCGCCATATCCGCCAGCACAGGCACATGGCTGGTGACGAGGTCATTCTCATTGACCTCGCTATGGGTGGTCATGGCGCCAATAATGATCAGATCGCCATCTTCGCATACGCCTTTCAGGTCCGGTACGTGGCGCAGATCCACCAAATCTGACGGCGCTGCGAGGCGCTGCTTCATGGTGGGGATCAGTGTCTGGCCACCGGCAAGATAGGTCGCCTCTTCGGCTCCGTTGCGGGCGGCAACTGCGTCTGCCGTGGAGGTGGGGCGGTGATAATTGGTTTCATACATGCCTGTTCTCCTTACTCTGCGGCTTCGGCCACACCGGCCTCTTGGATGGCGGCCCACACTTTTGCAGGCGTTGCGGGCATGGACAGCTCGCGCACGTCGATGGCATCCGTGATCGCGTTGATGACCGCGGGTGGTGAACCGATAGCGCCAGCCTCACCACATCCCTTCATGCCCAACGGATTGTTGGGGCAGATGGTCTCGTGGGTCGAGATCGCAAAGCTCGGCAAATCGTCAGCCCGGGGCATGGTGTAATCCATGAAGGACGCGCTGAGCAGCTGGCCTGCATCGTCGTAGGCCGTGCCTTCCAGAAGTGCTTGGCCAATGCCTTGGGCCAAGCCGCCATGCACTTGGCCTTCCACGATCATCGGATTAATCACGCGGCCAAAGTCGTCGGCCGCGGTGAAGGCCACGATGTCGGTGACGCCAGTCGCGGGGTCGATTTCGACTTCACAGATGTAAGTGCCAGCGGGGAAGGTGAAGTTCACCGGATCATAGAACGAGCCTTCCTTTAGGCCTGGCTCCATGCCTTCGGGCAGATTGTGGCCGGTGTACGCTCCCAGGCACACTTCGTGCCACAGAAGCTGCTTGTTGGTGCCTTCCACCTTCACCGCACCATCTTCGATGATGATGTCCTCGACGCTGGCTTCCAGCTGATGGGCGGCGATGGCTTTGGCTTTTGCTTCCACCTTGTCCAATGCGCGGGCTATGGCACTCATACCGACAGCGCCGGAGCGCGAGCCATAAGTGCCCATGCCGAACTGCACCTTGTCAGTGTCACCATGTATGACAGCAACGTTTTCGATTGGCAGGCCGAAACGGTCTGACACCAATTGTGCAAACGTGGTTTCATGTCCTTGGCCGTGGCTGTGGGATCCCGTGAGGATCTCGAACGTGCCAACCGGGTTCACGCGTACTTCTGCGCTTTCCCAAAGCCCGACGCCCGCACCCAGCGAACCAACAGCTTGGCTCGGGGCGATGCCGCAGGCTTCAATGTAACAGCTCATGCCGATGCCACGCAGTTTGCCGCGCCTTGCGGCTTCTGCCTTGCGGGCGGGGAAGCCTTTCCAGTCAGCATGATCCATGGCCGCGTCCAGCGTGGCGCCAAAATCGCCAGCATCATAGGTCATGATGACGGGTGTTTCATGCGGGAACGATTGCACGAAGTTTTTGCGGCGCAACTCTGTTGCATCGACGCCCAACTCCCGGGCCGCCGTTTCCATCATGCGTTCCACCAGATAGGTGGCCTCGGGCCGTCCAGCCCCGCGATATGCATCCACGGGTACCGTATTGGTGTAAACGGCTCGCACATTGGCGTGGATGGCAGGCATGTTGTACTGGCCAGACAAGAGCGTGGCGTACAGATATGTCGGCGTGGCGCTTGAGAATAGCGACATGTACGCGCCCAGGTTCGCCAGTGTGTCGACCTTGAAACCAATGATCTTGTGATCCGCATCAAACGCCATCTTTGCATTGGTGATGTGGTCGCGGCCATGGGCATCGGTCAGGAAGGCTTCTGTGCGGGTGGATGTCCATTTGACCGAGCGCTTGGTTTTCATGGACGCCCACAGGCAGGCGATTTCTTCTGGGTAGATGTAGATCTTTGAGCCGAAGCCGCCACCAACATCGGGTGCGATCACGCGCAATTTGTGCTCGGGAGCCACCTGGTAGAACGCGCTCAAAACCAGCCGCGCCACATGTGGGTTCTGACTGGTTGTGTAAAGCGTGTAGTGGTCTTCCGCCTTATTGTAGGTGGCAACGGCGGCACGGGTTTCCAGCGCGTTGGGCACAAGGCGGTTGTTCGTGATGTCCAGCTCGACGACATGGGCCGCCGAGTCGAGAGCCGCGTCAACATCGTCGGCATTCCCGATCTCCCAATCGAAAATGATGTTCTTGTCGGCTTCCGGGTGAAGTTGGGCGGCATTGCCTGAGATGGCGTGTTCCATGTCCATCACGGCGGGCATTTCTTCCCAATCGACATCCACCGCTTCCATCGCGGCTTGGGCTTGGGCCTGGGTTTCCGCGATCACCACGGCCACGGCCTGGCCGACATAGCGAGCGGTCTCCGGCTCGAGTGCTCGGTACTGGCCCATGGCCATGGGAGTGCCGTCCTTGGAGTTAACGGTCCAACCACAAATGATATTGCCAATGCCATCGCCCACAAGCTGTTCGCCTGTCAGGACGTCGATGACGCCGGGCATCGCCTTGGCAGCCGTGGCGTCAATACCGTTCACTTTCGCATAGGCATAAGGGCTGCGCACAAAGGCGGCATAAGCCTGATCGGCCAGTACTATGTCGTCAGTGTAGCGCCCAGCGCCGGTGATGAAGCGTTTGTCTTCGCGGCGCAGCACGCGCGCGCCAATTCCGTCTTTCTTCGCCATGATTTTTCTCCCGAAAATTGGCTTCTGTTCTGGACGCTGCGCCAGCTCCTCCACCGGCGCGCTGCCCGCTCACTCACTCACTTTGCTACTCGGCAGCTTGCTACTCAGCAGCCACTTTCGCTGCGCCGGCCATTTCGTGGGCAGCAGCCTGGATGCTCTTGACGATGTTGTGGTAGCCAGTGCAGCGGCAGATATTGCCTTCGAGCTCTTTTCGGATCAGCGCTTCGTCCAACGCTGCGCCGTGTTTCTCGATCATTTTGGTCGCCGCCATGATCATGCCCGGTGTGCAAAAGCCGCACTGCAGGCCATGGTTTTCGCGGAATGCAGCTTGCACCGGGTGCAGATCATTGTCGCCGGCCAGCCCCTCAATAGTGGTGATCTCCGAGCCGCTGGCCTGTGCCGCCAACATGGTGCAGCTTTTCACCGCTTTGCCGTCAACGTGGACAACGCACGCGCCGCATTGAGACGTATCGCAACCCACATGGGTGCCGGTATGGCCAAGCGTTTCGCGGATGTAGGTGACAAGAAGTGTCCGGTCTTCGACGTCATGGTTCACGGCTTTGCCGTTCACCGTCATGGAAATATTGGCCATGCAATCCTCCTCCCAAAGGTCCAGTTTAGAAACACTCTTACATAGGGTCAGATGGCCGACAAGGCGTCCGCCCCACGACAACAGGCCAATGCGGCGCACAAATGTGGGCAGATTTACAACGGTGTTTCCTGCGGGGTCGTTGGCCGCTAAAGGTGCATCATGACTCAGACACTTAGCATCCGACGCCCTGATGATTGGCATCTGCATTTGCGCGATGGCGCGATGATGGAAGGCATAATTGGTGAGACCACGCGTCATTTTGCCCGCGCTATTATTATGCCCAATCTCGTGCCGCCGGTGGTGACGGCCGCCCATGCGCGGGCCTATCGCGAGCGCATATTGAAGGCTGGCGCGGGCAAAAATGGTGGTGACGCGTTCGAGCCGCTGATGACACTTTATCTGACCGAAGAGACTGACCCGGCTGATGTGCGCGCTGCATTTGCAGAAGGGGTCATCCACGCCATCAAACTCTATCCAGCAGGCGCCACAACCAACTCGCAGTCCGGTGTCACGGATTTTGATAAAGTCATGCCGGTGTTGGAAACGATGGCAGACATCGGACTGCGCCTGTGCGTCCACGGCGAAGTGACGGACCATGATGTCGATATTTTCGACCGCGAAAAAGTATTCATCGACCGCCAGCTGGAGATGATCCGTACTCGGGTGCCGGAGTTAAAAGTCACCATGGAGCACGTCACCACTAAGGACGGCGTGGATTATATTGCCGAAGCTGATCGCAATCTGTGCGGCTCCATCACGACGCATCATCTCATTATCAACCGGAACAATCTTCTGGTGGGCGGCATCCGGCCTCACTATTATTGCCTGCCCGTAGCCAAGCGCGAAGAACACAGGCTCGCCTTACGCAAGGCTGCAACCAGCGGTGACACGCGGTACTTTCTCGGCACGGACTCTGCACCGCACCCGACAGACGCCAAGGAATGCGCCTGCGGCTGCGCTGGCGTTTTCACGGCCACCAACACCATGGCCTGCCTGGCTCATGTATTTGAGGAAGAGGACGCGCTGGACAAGTTGGAGGCCTTCGCCAGCCTGAATGGCCCGGCGGCCTATGGCCTGCACCCAAATGACGAGGCCATCACTCTGCAGCGCTCAGACGAGCCGGTCAGCTATCCGTCGATCATCGACACCGGTGCCGGGCCGGTAACCGTGTTTGATCCCGGCTATCCGCTCCACTGGCAAGTTGTCTGATGAATTTCAATCAGAGGTATTTGCGCAACGGCACCCGACACATTTGCACAACCATTCATTCCAAACGCTTTATATGTTGAAATCCTTATATTGAGGCGTAAAACGGCCTCCAACAAAAAGGGGATGCTGCATGGCTCGCAAGGAATATCTGTTCACGTCTGAATCGGTCTCGGAAGGCCATCCAGACAAAGTGTGTGATCGCATCTCCGACGAGATTGTGGATGCATACTTCAAAGCGGCCCTCGACGAAGGTGCAGATCCTTGGCAGGTGCGCGTGGCGGCTGAAACGCTGACCACAACCAATAAGGTCGTTATCGCTGGCGAAGTGCGCGGCTCAGAAAGCGTCGACCATGCCCGGGTGGAAGAGCTGGCCCGTGCCGCCATCAAAGATATTGGTTACGAGCAGGACGGCTTTCACTGGAACAATGCCGACGTGGACGTGTTGCTCCACGCCCAATCCGCGCACATTGCCCAAGGCGTCGATGCCGCTGCCGATGAAGATGGCGAAGGCGCGGGCGATCAAGGAATCATGTTTGGCTATGCCTGCCGCGACACCGACGCGCTGATGCCAGCGCCGATTTTCTACAGCCATGAAATTCTGCGACGTCTTGCCGAAGTGCGCAAAGATGGCACCGAGCCAAACCTTGCGCCGGACGCCAAGAGCCAAGTCACGGTGAAGTATGAAAACGGTAAGCCCGTTGGTGTGACGTCCATCGTGTTGTCCACCCAGCACGCTGAGGGCCTGACCAGCGGAGACGTTCGCGATATTGTTGAGCCCTACATCCGAGAAACGCTCCCCGAGGGTTGGATTTCCGCTGACACGGCATGGCACGTGAACCCCACCGGCACATTTGTTATTGGTGGCCCCGATGGTGACGCCGGGCTGACCGGCCGCAAGATTATCGTCGACACCTATGGCGGCTACGCGCCCCATGGCGGTGGAGCGTTTTCTGGCAAGGACAGCACGAAAGTGGACCGTTCGGCAGCCTATGCAGCACGCTATTTGGCCAAAAACATCGTTGCAGCAGGTATCGCTGACTGGTGCAACATACAACTTAGCTACGCCATCGGCGTGGCCCGTCCACTGTCAATCTATTGTGACATGGGTGGCCAGGGCCAAGTGTCCGAAGCTGAACTGGAAACTGCCGTGGCCAAAGCCATGGACCTGACCCCGACCGGCATTCGCAAGCACTTGGAGTTGAACAAGCCGATCTATGCCCGGACCGCCGCATACGGCCACTTTGGCCGTACGCCCGATGCGGACGGTGGCTTCAGTTGGGAAAAGACCGACCTCGTCGACACGTTGAAAGCGGCGCTCTAACCGTCAATTCCCTCCGGCGATTTCCAAAATCGCCGGACGGACTTGGTCTGCAAAATTGCTGGGAAGAATCGGGAAGGCGTAGCGCGCGCGGATGACACCATCCCTGTCGATTAGGAAGGTCTCCGGCACGCCATAGACGCCATAGTCCAGCGCCACGCGCCCATCGGGGTCACCGCCGATGGCAGCATAAGGATCGCCAAGCTCCTGCAAGAACGCCAAAGCGGCTTCCGGACGATCCTTATAATTCAGTCCAACAACCTCGACATTTTTCATGTCAGCCATGGCTTCGATCTGCGGGTGTTCCGCCCGGCAGGGCACGCACCAGCTTGCGAAAACGTTCAGTGCCACGACATCGATTTCCGGGTCCAGATTGTCGAAGTAAGCTTCGGACAAAGATGTCGCCTCACGACCTGGCAACGGCACCAAAGGCAATGGTGGTATGCGTTGGCCGATCAGTGCAGATGGCAGCTCATTGCTCGCTCCACCCCGCAGCAACTGCACGGTGAAAACGGTGGCCAAAGCGGCGAAAATCACCAGTGGCAGAATGATGAGTAGTTTACGGCTCATGACGGCTAATGGCTCAGCGCTTCGCCAAATCGTCACGTTTTTGCAGTTGGGCCAAGCGTTTGCGCGCGCTCCGGTTCTGCACGATCAACCAGACGCATAGCGCGCCGATGGAGCCGAAGAACAACACGTAAGACCAGATGATATAGCTGCCAAATTCGCCCAGCATCAGACGGGGGCCTCCGCTTGCCGTGCAACCGTCCCGCGGTTCCGGCTTCCCAGGGCCGCCGTTTTTTCCAAGCGCCGAATCCGGCGTGCTAATATCTCATTGCGCATACTGAGCAGATGCATGGTCAGGAACAGAAAGCTCACGCCCAGCGCCATGATCATCAACGGCCACAACAGGTCGGGGTGGATGGTTGGTCCATCCATGCGAAACACGCTGGCGGGCTGGTGCAACGTATTCCACCAATCGACAGAGAATTTGATGATCGGCAGATTGATGGACCCCACTAGAATGACGATCGCCGCTGGCCGTGCAGCTTGGGCAGGGTCATCAAAAGCGCGCCAAAGTGCGATGAGGCCGAGATATATTATCAGCAGCACGAGAACAGACGTTAAGCGCGCATCCCAAACCCACCAAGTGCCCCACATGGGCTTGCCCCAAAGCGAACCGGTGATGAGGGCCAGCGCAGTGAAAACCGCACCGATGGGAGCCGCCGCTCGCGCCGAGACGTCGGCAAGCGGATGCCGCCAGACCAATGTGCCAAGGGCGGAAAGTGTCATCAGAGCGTAGCAGAACATTGCGATCCACGCCGCAGGGACGTGGATGAACATGATACGCACGGTCTCCCCCTGTTGGTAGTCGGCAGGAGCGACGAAGAAGCTCATATAAAGGCCAACGACCATCAGCCCGACTGTCAGCACAGCAAATACGGGCAACAGCCGCGCAGATAGCTCTGAGAAGCGGGTCGGGTTAGCCAGATTTTGAAACCAGGTGAACATTGTGCTCTGTCAGCTACCAGCGTTGGCTTACATGGTCCAGAAAATGGTGGTTTCGAAATGGCAAACCAGCCCCTGCTAACAGAGACTTGATGCCGCGCCCCGTACCTGGTGCCATGTGTGCGCGGCGCTATTTCAATGCGCGTAATCCCGCAGCGCCAGCAATTGGCCCTATGATTGTGGCGAAAAGCGAGAAAGCGCACAGTAAAAGGAATGGTGCCCGGAACGGAAGGGCTGCATCGCCAAAGCCTGCTGCGGCGCCGACACCAAAGATGAGGACGGGTACAAGCAGCGGCACGATAATAATGGCAAGCAGCATACCCGCCCGCCGAAGCGGCGCGGTGACAGCAGCTCCCATCGTGCCTAAGAAGGCCAACGCCGGTGTGCCCACTGCGAGTGAAAGCGTGGTGCCCAGCAGCGCGGGGCCTTCCATGCTCAGCATTAAGCCGAACACCGGCGCGGCTAGAGTAAGTGGCAAGGCCGTGCTCAGCCACACCGAGAGCGCCTTGATGCCGACGACCAGTTCCAGAGGCAGGGGTCCGGTGAGCAACACGTCAAGCGTCCCGTCCTCAACGTCCGGCTGAAAGACAGATTCCAGCGCCAGCAATGTGCCCAGCAGCGGGCCAACCCATAGGATGGCCGG
>JBCDIB010000048.1:0-11186 GCA_038749385.1 Pseudomonadota bacterium
GGCCCGCACCTGCATGCGGCAAAAGCCTTCGGCCCACACCATGACACGCTCAAAGTCTCCGCTGGGTGCCGGGCGGCGGGTGGGCACTGCACCGGCAAAAATATTGCCGCTCACACCGTCCAGCGTGATCTCATCACCTTCGCGCAGCACCTGCTCGCCCACGCGTATGGTGCCGGACGCCTTGTCGAGGCGCAGGGATACGGCGCCAGCGATGCACGGCTTGCCCAGGCCCCGGGCCACCACCGCCGCATGGCTGGTCATGCCACCACGGGTGGTCAAAATACCCTCGGCGCTCTTCATGCCCGCAATATCTTCAGGACCGGTTTCAGCCGTCACGAGAATGACGGGCACGCCCCGGGAGCGACTAAGTTGGGCAGCCGAGGAATTGAACACGATCTGCCCCGACACTGCCCCCGGCGACGCGGCAATGCCATGGGCCAACACATTTGCTTGCGCATTGGGGTCCACGGTTGGGTGCAACAATTCTTCGATAAGCGCGGGTGGAATGCGCATGATGGCTTCGCGCTCGCTGAGGATGCCGCGACCCACCAGATCCACAGCCGTGCGCAGGCTGGCAGCGCCTGGCATGCGCTGGCGTTCGGCGTCCACGATCATGCCACCATGGAGCGAGACGACGGCTTCAAAAATCACGGCTTCGCCGAAATGGCGTTCCAGCTCGTCACGATATTCCGCCAGCACCGCCTGTTGCGATGCCGTACCTTCCAGCTCCGTCAGATCGCCGCTGGTGCGGTCGCGGGTTTCAAGACGCATCCACTGGCCGTCAGGCAGAAAATTCTCACCCATGGCATGCACAATCACCGCCATGCCGGTGCGGGCAGCTTCATCATTGAGGCGCTGGAACAGTTCGGCTCTTTCAGACCCCCAGCTGTCAAACGCCTCGGTGATGATCTGGATCAGCCGCTCGCGGCTGGCCGGTGACCCATCCAGCGTCACGTCCAGCCGAGCGGCGGCAAGGCCTGGCACTTTCACCACAGGCGATGTGCGGACGGCCAGGCGGATCGGATAATCCAGCTTCTGATTCTCGTGCAGATAGTGCTCAAAAGCCGCCACTTCGTCCTTGAGGCGCTTTTGCGCGCGCACGGAGAAAGAACGACCACCATCGAAATAGGCTTCGCAGAAAGCGGTGCCGAGTATGATGCCGGGCGCCACCGGCAGACCCTGATGGGCCATGCGCACCAGCCGGTTGCCCCGCGCGCCGGCCACGGTTTTCTTGGGCACCGGTGACCCGCGCCGACCGCGCCCGAAAGGCAGCACCCACATGTCCCGTGAAGGGGTTTCAAGCATCCGTACGTCCCGCGCTTTTATCCGCATCCAGCCGTAAAGTATGGCGCACGGGATGGCTAGATGGCGCGGCACCGCATCGTGCCCTAACCTGCTTCCACCATCTCCTCGGCAGCCTGCAAATCCACCGAAACGATCTGGCTAACGCCACGTTCGGCCATGGTGACACCGAACAGTCGGTCCATGCGCGCCATAGTGATGGGGTTGTGGGTGATGATGACAAACCGAGTGTCAGTGGACGACACCATCTCATCGAGCAGATTGCAAAAGCGCTCCACATTATGGTCGTCCAGCGGCGCATCCACCTCGTCCAGCACGCAGATGGGCGCGGGGTTGGTGAGGAACACGGCAAAGATGAGCGCCATCGCCGTGAGCGCCTGCTCGCCCCCTGACAGAAGGGTCATGGTCTGGGGCCGTTTGCCGGGCGGGCGGGCCAAAATCTCTAGACCTGCCTCCAGCGGATCATCACTTTCCACCAGTTGAAGTTCTGCCGTGCCGCCACCGAATAGATGAGTGAACAGACGGGTGAACTGTCCATTTACTTCGTCAAAGGCAGCCAGCAGCCGTTCGCGCCCCTGTCGGTTCAGCGCGCCAATGCCCCCGCGCAGCTTTCCAATGGCTTCGATAAGTTCGGATTGCTCGGACACCAAACCATCTCGCTTCTCGGCAATTTCGGCCTGCTCGGCTTCGGCGCGCAGGTTCACGGCTCCAAGCCGGTCACGGTCGGCGCGCAGCTTTTCCAGCTTGCGCTCCACACTTTCGATGTCCGGCAGATGTGTTTCCGGCTGAAGGCCGGTGCGCTCGAACAGGTCCGTGGGTTGGCACTCCGCTTCGTCTCGTATGCGGCTTTCCACATCTTTGCGCCGTGCCACCGCCGCATCCAGCCGCTCTTCCTGGCGTGCGCGGCCCTCTTTCGCTTCCGACAATTGCGTGATGGCGGCCGTGGCCAGTTGATCGGCGGCGCGTTGGCCGGTTTCAGCCTCGGCCAGCAGGTCAGCGGCCTTTTTGCGGGCGACCTCCGCCTCATCGATTTGCGCATTTAGGCGCCGCCGCTCAGCTTCAATTTCGCCGGGGCGTTCATCAAGATTGGCAAGTTCCGTGTCCGTCTCCGCCATGCGGGTGGCCAGTGACTCTTTTTGGTGGGCAGCGTTAGCAAGGCGCTGGTTCCAATTGTCCCGCTCACGGGCAATCTCACCCAAACGGCGCTGCCACATCTCCACCTCGCGGGTCAGGCTGTCACGGTTTGCGCGGGCCTCAGCCAGCGCACCGCGGTCCGCCTGCATGGTGGCGCGAGCGCTTTCGATGCGGGCTTCCATCGCTGCAATATCAGGCGCATCAGCTAACGCCCTTTGGGCAGCGTCTTGTAGGGTTTGCGCCTCGGCCAACTCGGCAGACAAACGCTCGCCTGTGGCTTCCAGCGCGGCGCGCTTCTGGCCGAACTGACCCGCAGCGCGCTCGGCGGCCAACACGGCTTCCCGCGCCGCCGTCAGCTCGGACCGGCGATCGCGCAGCACGTCCCGGGCCGCCCGTTCCGCATCCACGGTTGCCTGCAGATGCGCCTTGACCTCGTCAGCCTTTGCCTGAACGGCGGCAACGGCTTCCCGCGCCTGTTCAGCAGCAATATCCAACTCGACCAAACGGTTCTTTTGCGCCAGCTTTTGCGCAGCCGCGGTGGGTGCGTCGGCGGAGGCACGCAGACCATCCCAGCGCCACAAATCACCTTCGCGGCTCACAAGACGCTGGCCGGTGGCCAGCTCAGCCTGCATGGTCGGGCCGTCGCCGGCATCCACAATGCCAATCTGCGCCAGCCGCCGGGCGATGGCTTCAGGTGCCTTCACCACATCCGCAAGTGATTGAACGCCGGAGGGCAACACAGGGTCACCGTCCTTGGTGGTTGCGCCGGCCCAATAGACTTTAGAACCGGAGTCCGCCGGGGCATCCAGATCCTCTCCCAAAGCGGCCCCCAACGCCCGCTCAAAACCGGGCTCCACGGACAACGCATCGACGATGGCGGGGAACAGATCGCCTTTGTCCGCACCAACTATTTTTGCAAGCGTGCGGGCTTCGGTTTCTATCTCGCGCAGATTGGCCTGGGCCTCGGCCAGGGGGCCTCGACTTATCTGCTCGTTTTGGCGCGCCTTATCGAGGGCAGCTTCCGCGTCCGCGCGGGCATTTTCGGCAGTGTCCACCGCCGCCTGGGCTTGGGTGGCCGCTGCCTGATGGCGCGCAGGCTCCGGCAGACCCGCCATCTGGCTTGCCACTTCCATCAACAATTCGGTGGTACGGCGCTGGTCTGCCTCCAGCCGCGCAAGCCGGTTGCCCGCCTCTTTTGCCTGCCGCTCTGCCTGGCTGCGGGCAGCGCGGGCCTCTGCGGTTTCCGCCGTCAGGCTTTGCAATGCACCATCGGAGGTTTGGGCGGCACCCTCGGCTTCCTGAAACGCGGCCACGAGCTCCCGCGCCCGGTCTTCGGAGCCGGCGATGCGAGTGTTGAGATCGCGCTCTTCTTCGCCCAGGCGCGCCACGGCATCCTTATTCTCCGCTTCCAACTGCGCCTCGCGCTGCAAGTCTCCAGCAAGCTGCACTTTGCGGGCGTCGAGCTCACGCTTGCGGTTGGCGAGGCGTTGCAGCTCTGCATCGATGGCATCGCGGGACAGGGTAATGCGCTGCACGGTGGCGGCGGCCTTCACCTCAGCGTCGCGCAATTCCGGCAGTTTGGTGGCAACCACAGCTTGATTCCGGGCGGCGGCGGTTTGCGCATGGGCGCGCTCAGCCACCAAAGTGGTCGCCTCGGCCAAAGCACTTTGGGCCGCCCCTTCAGCTTGGGTCGCCGCTTGCCAGCGCAAATAGAACACTGTGGCCTGCGCCGCCCGCAACTCCTCCGAAATAGAAGAATAACGCGACGCCTGCCGCGCCTGCCGTTTCAGGCTTTCCAGCTGGCTTTCCAATTGAGCCAACACATCTTCGAGCCGTTCAAGGTTGGTCTCGGCCGCCCGCAATCGCAGCTCGGCCTCGTGGCGGCGCGAATGCAGGCCTGAAATGCCCGCCGCCTCCTCGAGCAAAGCGCGGCGCTGGGTGGGCTTGGCCGAAATCAGCTCGCCAATGCGCCCCTGCCCCACCATGGAGGGCGAGCGCGCACCGGTGGACGCATCGGCAAACAAAAGCTGCACGTCCTTGGCGCGGGCGTCCTTGCCATTGATGCGGTAGTTCGACCCCGCCTCCCGCTCTATCCGGCGGGAGACCTGCAATTGGTCATCATCGTTGAAAGCGGCTGGGGCTGTGCGATCATCATTGTCGAGGAACAGGGCCACTTCGGCCATGTTGCGGGCCGGACGATTGCCGGACCCGGAGAAAATGACATCGTCCATACCGGACGCGCGCATGTTCTTGTAGGAACTTTCGCCCATCACCCAGCGCAGGGCTTCTACAAGGTTGGACTTGCCACAACCATTGGGGCCCACCACGCCGGTCAGCCCGTTTTCGATCAGAAATTCGGTGGGCTCCACAAAGCTTTTGAAGCCGAGGAGCCGGAGTTTGTCGAACTTCAAACCGGCTCCCCCTCGTTTGTACGGTGTGGTTAGAGCAGGTCGTCGATTACGGTCGACATCTGCTCAACACTCATTCCACCGGAATATTTGGTGCCGTTTATAAAGAATGTAGGTGTAGCATCCACATCGAAGTCCTGCGCACCCGCATTTCGGACTGCATTGATGCCATCCACAAGAGTCTGATCCCGAAGACAGGTTTCAAAGGCTTCCTGGTCCATTCCAGACAGTTTTGCGATGTCAAACAGCGCCTGTTTGGGGTTTTCAGACCGAGCCCAAGCGCGCTGGCGCTGATAGAGCACGCTCAGCATGGGGTAATAACCATCATTGGGCGCGCAACGGGCCAACATGAAAGCGGCCAGTGCCAGATTGTCGAACGGAAACTCGCGGTGGGCAAAACGCACCTTGCCGGTGTCGATATATTTCTCTTTGATTTCACCGAAGACGGTGGTGTGGAATGTCGCGCAATGGGGGCACGTGGCCGACGCATACTCCACGATCGTCACCTTCGCGTCGTCTGGCCCGAGCCATTTGTCTTCCAGTGGCGCAGTTTCCACCAGCTTGTCGAAATCAACGCTGCCGGACGCGGTTTGCGCCTCGGACTCGGAACAGGCGGAAAGCGTCAAGCCAGCGGCTGCGGTCCCCAAAAGGGCGACGGCGCGGCGGCGTGTAAGGCGGGGGTCAGAAATGATGTTGGTCATTGATGCGTCCTGAAGGGGGCTGTGCGGGAATGTTTGAATTGTCTTGTACATGCCAAAAGGGCGGCCGTGCGGCAACGCGGTGCGACTTTTCAGCGATAAACGTCTTGTGATCAATTTTGCCGGGCGCGCACGGCGGCACCCAGGCGCGCCAGTGAGTCCTTCAGCGGACCATCGGGAAAGTCGGCAATCTCATCGCGCACCCGGGCAACAGCGGCGGGCGAAGGCGGCGGCAGGCGGGGCGGGCGCCTGTCGCTCAGCCCAATGCCACAGGCTCCGGCTTTTTGTTCGATCTTCAGCTTTGCGATGGCGTGGAAACCCAAAAACACATTTATCCGCCCACGCAGCACGGTGCTATCCGCCTCTATGAAGAGCGCCCGCATGGGTTCGCAGGCAAGCACCAGCGTGCCGGGGCGGAATGGTTCATCTTCACCCACCCGCCCATATTTTCCCGAACTGGGCCAATCAATACGCAACGGTTCCGTGCAGCCGGCAATGTCCTCGCCGACGACTTCGGGCCAAGCAAGGCGCAGATTGGTGTGCATGCTCACACGCTTGCCAATCACTGGCTCCAGCACGCCCGGTGCCAGATCCCGCAACGCCTTGGCGCGGGTCTGCTGTACCGGCCGGGTGCGGTTGAGGCGGGGAGCTGGAAGTCTTGGACGCATGGCGCTCTTGTGCCACGGCTTTACGGCCAAGGAAATATGCCGTCACACCTTGCCAGCCGCCGCCGGCTTGGGCACCCCACCCGCCATGACAGCCCGTCCGAATCCCGATGATCTGCTTGAGTGGTACGATGCCAGCGCCCGCGCCCTGCCCTGGCGTATGCCGCCCCACCGCTCCAAGGCTGGCGAGCGGCCGGACGCTTACCGCGTTTGGCTGTCGGAAATCATGCTGCAGCAAACCACTGTGGCGGCGGTGAAAGATTATTTTGTGGCCTTTACAAACCGGTGGCCCACCGTAGCAAATCTCGCCGCTGCGCCGGTGGACGATATCATGGCTGCCTGGGCAGGGCTGGGTTATTATTCCCGCGCGCGGAACCTGCACAAATGCGCCCAGATGGTCATGTCGGAGCACGATGGTGCGTTTCCGAAGACCGCCGCCGAACTTGTAAAACTGCCCGGAATCGGTCCCTACACATCGGCGGCCATCGCTTCGATCGCCTTTGGCGAACCGGTGCCGGTTGTGGATGGAAATATTGAACGGGTCATCAGCCGCATCGCCCGCATCGATACGCCATTGCCCGCTGCCAAACTGCAGATAAGTGAAGAGCTGGTTCCACTGGTGCCGGTAGCCAGACCCGGCGATTTCGCCCAGGCGCTGATGGATCTGGGTGCAACCATTTGTACGCCGAAACGGCCTGCCTGCGCCATTTGTCCCTGGCGGGACAATTGCGAGGCCTGCGCGCTGGACGAGCCGGAACGCTTCCCCGTCAAAGCCCCCAAGAAGATCAAACCAACCCGGCGGGGCGCGGCCTACATCATCCGCAATGGGGCGGGTTCCATCTGGCTTGAAAGGCGACCGGGGCGTGGGTTGCTGGGCGGTATGGCACAGGTGCCAACAACTGATTGGAACAGTCGGCAGGATGGAGTGGCCGACGAAACCGGCGGCCCAATGCCTGCCAACTACCGCCATCGCGGCACGGCGCGGCACACCTTCACGCATTTCCATCTGGAGCTGGAAGTTTATGAAACCGTCATCGACCCGGCGGATATAGAGGCACCGACCCAAGCCGGATGGTGGGCGCAGATCACAAGCTTGGGCGATGAGGCCCTGCCCACCTTGATGGTGAAGGCCATCGAGATAGCCATGCCAGAAACCTTCAAAGCCAAGCGGCAAGCGATTAGAGCGCCGGTAAGCACGCCGACCAAGCGAAAGAAGCCCAAATGACCAATATCCGCCACATCGTATATGACATCGGCAAAGTGCTTATCCGCTACGATCCGGAGCGGGCCTATCTCGACCTCATCACTGATGCCGAGACACGAGCGTGGTTTCTGGACAATGTCTGCACCAATGGCTGGAATTTGGAGCAAGACCGGGGCCGTTCATGGGTTGATGCCGAGGCTGAACTCATTGAGCAGCATCCCCGCTGGGAAGCCGAAATCCGCGCCTTCCGCAACAATTGGCACCTGATGGTGCATGATCGCATCGCAGAATCTGTCGCACTTTTTGAAGCCCTTATCGACGCAGGCCATGATGTGACCTTGCTCACCAATTTCGCGTCCGACACGTTTCGCCAGGCGCAGGACATTTTTCCGTTTCTAAAGCGCGGTCGCGGGGTCACAGTTTCCGGCGATGTTCGGCTCATAAAGCCGGACCGCGCGATCTACGATCTACATGCCAAGACATTCGACCTGCACCCCGCCGCCACAATTTTCATCGATGACAGCCTGCCCAATGTGCATGCCGCCCACGCTGCCGGGTGGCACTCCGAACAGTTCACCGATACACAAACATGGCGGGGCGCCCTCGCCCGCCACGGTATCGAACTGACTTAGACTAGACCTTACCTAGAGAAACACGCATGGCGCGCCTGACATTCGGACATTGGGATGCCAAGCCAGACCACCACTCAGTGTGGGAAGACGCATTGGGCATCTTCACGGGCGTCGTCTTGGTGGCTCTGTCGCTGACCATCTACCGAGAGCTTGGCATGGTGACGGGTGGCGTGGCCGGCATGGCGCTGGTTGGCAGTTATGTTACGGGCTGGCCGGTGGGGGTCCTGTTTTTTTGCCTGAACCTGCCGTTCTACGCGCTGGCCATACTGCGCATGGGTTGGGCCTTTACGCTCAAAACCTTCGCGGGTGTGGCCGTGCTTTCGGCTCTGGTGGACCTGTCGCCTCAACTGATCGACTTTCAGAGCATCAATCCGGTGGCGGCCATGGTGTTGGCAGGGCTGCTGCTGGGCTTTGGTCTTCTGGCCCTCTTCCGCCACCGTGCGAGCCTTGGCGGAGTCGGTATTCTGGCCCTTTACCTGCAGGACCGCTTCCAATGGCGGGCCGGCATAACGCAAATGGCTATCGACCTGACCATCGTAGCGACCGCCGTGTTTGTCGTGCCGCCATATTTGCTGGCGCTTTCAATCGGCAGCGCAGTTATCCTGAACGGCTTCCTAGCCATCAATCACCGCGAAGACCGCTATATCGCGCGGAGCTGATCAGCCTTTTCTGCTGCGCCCCAACAGCCATACGAAGAACAATCCGCCGACGAGGCCTGTGATAATACCCACCGGCATATCTTCGGGGGCCATGATCGTGCGTGCCAGAATATCTGCCCACAACAGAAACACCGCACCCACCAGCGCCGATCCAGGCAGCACGCGCACATAATCACCCCCCACCGCCATGCGCACGAGGTGGGGCACCATGAGGCCCACAAAGCCAATTATGCCGGAGAAGGCCACCATCACGCCGGTAATAAGAGCGCCGACCACGAACACCGCCAGCCGGAACCGCGCCACAGCGATACCCAGCGTGGATGCGGTTTCATCACCAATGGTCATGGCGTTCAAAGTGAAGGCGCGGGACATGAGCCACACCCCGCACCCCAACAAAATGATCAACGGATAAACGAGCTGTTCCCACTGGGCCAGACCAAGCCCACCAAGCATCCAGAAGACAACCGTATGGCTGGCCTTCGGATCGCCAAGAAAAATCAGGAGGTTCGCCGCAGCCATAATGATGAACGACACGGCCACCCCTGCCAGCACCAACCGGTCCGCACTGGTGGCGTCGGCGAAACGCGACACGCCCAGAACGATGACGGTGGCCATGAGCGCGCCCAGAAAGGCCATCAGCGGCACCGTCAAAAGGCCGATGAAGAGACCTGTATGCAGCAGCGCCAAGATGGCGCCGAACGCGCCGCCGCTGGAAATGCCAAGCAGATGCGGATCAGCCAGTGGGTTGCGGGTGACGGCCTGCAGACTGGCCCCCACAATGGCGAGCCCAGCCCCGACCATCATGGCCAGCAACGCCCGGGGGAGCCGTATCTCCCAGACGATCGCTTCGCGCCCCTGCGACCATGTTTGCTCCACCAGTCCGGGGGACAGCTTGTTTGCCACCACCCCCCAGACCGTTGCCATGGGCACTTGAACTGCGCCAACCGAGACCGCAACGCTGAGCGATGCGAGCAGCAGCACGCTGCCCACAATTGCCAGCACCAAAGTGCCGCTCCAGCGCGAGGTACCGCCCTTTTGGGCAGCCAGATTGTCAGCATGATTGGCGGCCAGTTCGTTCATCAGCTCATCCGCCGTGGAAGGCAGTTGCCAGCGTCTTGATGGCTTCGATGTTGCGGGGGCCAGGCGTTGCTTCCACATATTCCAGCGTCACAAAACGATCATTCTTGACGGCGGACAGATCTGCAAAGGCCGGGTTCGACATCATGAATTCGCGCTTCTGTTCGGCGGTCACTTCACCGTAATTCACGATGACGATCACTTCGGGATCCCGCTCCACGACCTCTTCCCAGGTCACCGTGGCCCAGCTTTTCTCGAAATCGTCCATGATGTTCACGCCGCCAGCTGCTTCAATCATCGCGGTGGGCATGGCGTAACGCCCTGCCGTGAAGGGCGCATCGTCGCCACTGTCATAAACGAAAACCCGAGGCTGATCGTCGGCATCAAGCTCAGCTGTGAAAGTTGCCAACGCCTGGTGGGAGCCTTCTACCCGTTCGTTGGCGCGTTCTTCCACCTGGAAAATCTTTCCAAGGTTGATCAGGTCAGCATACATATCCTGCATGCTGGCTTTGTCTTTTTGCATGATGTGTGTGCAGGATTCAGTGAGCTCGTAAACCGGGATGCCGAAGGGCTCCAGCGTTTCCGGCGTCACTTCACCACCCACACGCATGCCATAGTTCCAGCCAGCGAAAAACAGGTCGGTATCAGCCCCCACCAGCACTTCCCGCGTTGGATATTTCGGTGCCAGTTCGGGCAATTCTTCAACGCCCGCGCGCATTTCTTCATCGAGCGTTTTCCAGCCGGAAATGCCGGTATAGCCCACCATGCGGTCTGCAAGGCCAAGCACCAGCATCATTTCAGTCAGGTTCACATCGTGGGAAACGGCGCGCTGTGGTGGGGTGTCGAACGTCACTGTGCGGTCGCAGCTTTGGACGGTGATTGGGGTGTCGGCTGCGGCGGTGCCGGCAATACCCGTCAGGAGAGCCAGTGTGGTGGCGGCTATAAGAGAGTGTTTCATAAGGTCAGTTCCTAGTTGTTGAGATGAAAGGTGAGGTGGTCTGTGTTGCTGGGAGCCAAACGCTCCCGCCGGGCGTGAACATCGAAGGCGCGGGAGACCTCCGCTTCGCTGAGCACGGATTGAGGCGAGCCGAAGCCGACCATCCGCCCACCAACAATCAGCAGCACATCGTCGCAAACGTCCGCCGTCAGGTTCAGATCGTGCAGTGATGTAACGATGGTTAGCGGCAGAGCGCGGATGAGCTTGAGGATCTCGAGCTGGTGGCGAATATCGAGGTGGTTGGTGGGTTCGTCTAAAATCAGAAGGTGCGGCTGCTGCGCCAATGCACGTGCCACCATCACCCGCTGCCGCTCACCGCCTGATAGTGTGCCAAGGTGCCGGTGCCCCAGCCCATCAAGCTCCAAGCTCTCCATCGCCTCGTGGATAATCTGTTCGTCATTTGCACCGGA
>JBCDIB010000049.1:0-11032 GCA_038749385.1 Pseudomonadota bacterium
CTCGAAGTGTTCAACAATCTGTTCATGTCCATTGCCGAACAGATGGGTGCAACGCTCGCCAAAACGGCGGCCTCGGTGAACATTCGCGAGCGGCTGGATTTCTCCTGCGCCATTTTCAATGCCGACGGGGATCTGGTCGCAAACGCGCCACACGTGCCTGTGCATTTAGGGTCTATGAGTGCCAGTGTTCGGAGTATCTTGCGGGACAATGCGGGCAGCATGCAGCCCGGTGATGTGTTCATGATGAACGATCCCTTCAACGGCGGCACGCATCTGCCGGATGTGACGGTGGTGACGCCGGTCTTTGATGAGGGCGGAACGAAGATTGAGTTTGTCGCCGCCTCGCGTGGGCACCACGCCGACATCGGCGGCAAGACGCCGGGATCGGCCCCGCCCGACAGCCGACATATCGATGAAGAAGGCGTGCTGATCCGCAATTTCCAATTGGTTCAGAACGGCCAGCTACGTGACGCTGAAACGCGCGAGCTGCTGGCCTCGGGCACCTATCCCTGCCGCAATGTGGATCAGAATATGGCCGATTTAGCGGCTCAGATCGCGGCCAATTCGACGGGCGCGGCAGAGTTGAAAAAGGCCGTTGCGAACTTCGGTGCGGATACGGTGCAGGCCTATATGGCCCACGTGCAGGATAATGCCGAGGAAAGCACGCGGCGCATCATTAGCGTGCTGCAAAATTGCGACTTTGAGTACCGCTTGGACAATGATGCCCTGATCAAAGTAGCGATCACTGTTGACCGGAAGGGGCGGTCAGGGACCGTAGATTTCACAGGCACATCGCCTCAAGATCCGCTGAACTACAATGCGCCGCTGGCCATCTGCCATGCGGTCGTCCTCTATGTTTTCCGCACTCTCATTGGCAGCAATATTCCTCTCAATGAGGGGTGCTTTAAACCACTGAATATCATCGCCCCGGAAGGAAGCTTCATCAATCCCAACTATCCGGCTGCGGTGATCGCGGGGAACACTGAGGTCAGCCAATCCATCGCTGAAGCGCTGTACGGAGCACTCGGTGTATTGGCGGGCAGCCAGGGGACGATGAACAATTTCGTCTACGGTAACGACCGATTTCAGAATTATGAGACCATCTGCGGCGGCACGGGGGCAGGGCCAGATTTTGACGGTTGCTCAGCGGTGCATTCCCATATGACCAACACGCGCATGACGGACCCGGAAGTGTTGGAAGCGCGATTCCCGGTCCGGGTTCGGCGCTTTGCAATCCGACAAGGCTCCGGCGGCTTGGGAGCGTTTGTAGGTGGACAGGGCATTGAAAGGGAAATCGAGTTTCTTGAGCCGATGACGGTCACCGTCCTGTCTTCACACCGAAAAACGAAGGCCTTTGGCGTGCAGGGTGGCGGGGCAGGTGCACCGGGCGAAAATAGTGTCATCAGGACCAGCGGCGCCGTTGAAACGCTGCAAGGCAATGATCAGGCACAGATGGCTATTGGCGACGTCTTTAGAATGAAGACCCCTGGTGGCGGAGGGTTTGGCGCTGGCGGTTAGACCAGCGTTTTCACTGAAAGCACTAGGCTGAAATGGCTTCCCCAGTTCGTGCCTGCGATCCACAGGCTTTGAGCGCCGCTGCGACGCCATCACTTTTCAAAACGTCCGCCCAACCTGCGAAGCTCGTCGAGAACCGGTGATTGTTCGCCAAATCGCCGTAATATTGCCGCTGCTGCAGCCAGACCAGCGGTGTGTCGAGGGCTTGTTGAGCTATTTGCAAGAGATGTTGGGCATTGGGGTCGTTGGGCTCAATTGAAGAACCATCCTCCCGAACGCCCAAGCAGTAGCGCATCCAAAGCGCGCTCATGAGCGCCAGGCCTTCCACAGGCAAATCGTGAGCCAGAGCATCACGAATGGAGGGCACAATGAAGCCAGGCTGGCGACTTGAGCCATCAAAAGCGACGCGGCGGCTGGTGTCGAATATCTCGGCATTTGCAAAACGACTGTCGATCAGTTCCAGATAATGCCGGGGTGTCGTGCCCGGTACTGGTTTCACCGTCGGCAGCACTTCCGCCCGCATGGTGGATAGAAGGAAGTCTCGAATGAGGGGCGAGGCCATACACCCCGAGATTGTCTCGATGCCCAGCAAATCTCCGGGAATGGCGATCAACTGATGACCACCATTAAGCACCTGTAATTTCATGGCTTCAAAGTCATGAACTTGATCAGAAAAGGTCGCTCCAACCTGGTCCCAATCGGGGCGGCCCGCACAAAAATTGTCTTCAACAACCCATTGGCGAAAGTTCTCATGGGTCACCGGGGCCGCGTCTGCAACGCCAAACTCCGCGACCAGGGCCAGCTCTTTCGGGCCGGTGGCGGGCACAATGCAATCGACCATGGAATTGGGGAATGTGCAGTTGGCGTCGATCCATTCGGCAAGGCCGGGGTCCGACATATTCGCCAGTGACAGGAGCGTGCGGCGCAGTATTGCCCCATTGCCCTGAAGATTGTCGCAACATAGCCCTGTGAAGGGACCTGCACCATTGGCGCGCCGCAAACGCAGAGCCTCGATCATTGCGCCGAACGCCGTGCGCGGTATGTCCGGATTGGCAGCATCATGCATGATGTCGTCATGGCTGGCTTCAAACTCACCGGTGCCCGGATCGGTGTAATAGCCGCCTTCGGTGACCGTCAGCGAGACGATGCGAATATCTTGCTGCGCCATCCGCTTGATCAGGGTGCTATTGTCTGGCTCCACCGGCACATAGTCGATCATTGAGCCGGTGACTTCTGCGGATTTTCCGGCTGGGTCCAATTTGATGAGCGCGGTCAGACAGTCCTGCGCCAGGAGCCGTTCGCGTTGAGCGGCATCGTTTGGCCGCACGCCAGCCCCCACAATCGCCCAATCATGGCAAAGGCCCCTCTGCATGAGCCGATGCAGATACCACGCCTGGTGGGCGCGGTGAAAATTACCCACGCCAATATGGACAATACCCGCTGACAGTTTCGAGCGGTCATAGGTCGGGCCGGGCACAGCTTTGGGCAGAGCGCCTAAATTGGCATTGCTCAGCGCTATCAGCTCATCCGCCATCAACTCATCCATTGCCCACCATCCACATTGTAGGTTTGGGCCACCACATAATTGGCCTCCTGGCTGGCAAGAAAAATCGCCATGCCAGTCAAGTCATCCGCGGTGCCCATGCGCCCGTGGGGTACGCCCTCTCCAACTTCACGCTTCTTTTGCCCCGGTGCCTTGTTCTCATATTTGGCAAACAACGCATCGACACCATCCCAATGCTCACCATCCACCACACCTGGCGAGATCGCATTTACGTTGATGCCGTGCTTGATCAGGTCAAGGCCGGCGGATTGGGTGAGGGAGATGATGGCCGCTTTGCTTGCGCAATAGACCGCCACCAGCGCCTCGCCCCGGCGACCTGCTTGACTGGCCATGTTTATAATCCTGCCTTTAACGCCACGCTCTATCATATGGCGCGCCACGGCCTGAAGCATGAACAATGTGCCTGCCAGATTGACGGCCATCGCTGCATCAAAGTCCTTCCGTTCGATTTCAACGATGGGTGCCGCCGTGAAAATAGCAGCATTGTTGATCAGAATATCTATTTGCCCAAAGGCTGCGGCCGTTTCCGCCACGGCGCGGTCGATGCTGCGTTGATCTCTTACATCCAGTGCAACTGCGATGGCTTGCGGGCCCAGTTCCTCGGCGGTTTGGCGTGCCCTTGCAATGTCCATATCGGCTATGGCGACCTTAGCGCCCTCCGCGATGTAGGCTTCAGCAAAGGCTCGACCTATGCCGCGGGCGGCACCGGTGATGATCGCATTTTTACCGTCTAGCCGTTTCATGCGAGGCGCAGCCCCTCTGCGCTGAACCTGTGGATGCGGTCGGCGCGGGGCGTCAGAAAAATCTTGTCGCCATGGCGCAGATCAATTTCCCCAGGAGCGCGGACCGTCAGCATATCGGCAAGCCCGGTTGCATGGATGTGGAAGAAAGTGTCGGAGCCGAGCTGTTCCGCCACGCCCACTGTGCCTTCCCACAGACCGTCCGTGCCTGACACATCGATATGCTCAGGACGTACGCCAATCGTGGCAGCGTTGTGCTTTTCAGCCTCTTCGCCTTCCATGAAATTCATTTTGGGCGAGCCGATAAAACCGGCGACGAATGTATTTTTAGGCTCGCGGTACAGATCAAGTGGAGAGCCGACCTGCTCGATATTGCCTGCTCGCAGTACCACGATCTTATCGGCCATGGTCATGGCTTCCACCTGGTCGTGGGTCACGTAGATCATAGTGGTCTTCAGGCGGTTGTGCATCTCGCTGATTTCAAGGCGCATGCCGACACGCAAAGCCGCATCCAGGTTCGATAGTGGCTCATCGAACAAAAAGGCAGTTGGGTCACGCACGATGGCCCGGCCAATGGCAACGCGCTGCCTCTGTCCGCCCGACAACTGGCCGGGTTTTCGGTCCAGATAATCGGTAAGGTTCAGCGCTTTTGCAGCGGCCTCCATCTTGGTATTTTGCTCTGCCTCGCTCATGCCCGCCATTCGCATGGGGAAGGCGATATTTTTGCGCACCGTCATGTGCGGGTACAGGGCATAGGTCTGAAACACCATGGCCAACCCGCGCTTGGACGGCGAAACCTCAGTCACATCCGCATCGTCAATGAGAATGTTGCCCGTTGTACAATCCTCAAGGCCGGCGATCATCCGAAGCAATGTGGATTTGCCACAACCGGACGGTCCCACAAAAACAGCAAACTCTCCGTCTTCGATCGCTAAGCTAAGCGGGGGTATGACTTGGGTTTCGCCAAAGGTCTTGGTGACGTTTTTAAGCTCGATCTTTCCCATTTCCCTGTCCTACGTCCGGTCTATTTCACTGCACCAAAGGTGAGCCCTTGGACGAGCTGTTTCTGGCAAAACCAGCCAAGCACGATAATCGGTCCAACAGCGGCGGCCGACACGGCGGAAAGGCGGCCAAAAAACAGACCTTCCGGCGCTCGGTTGCCTTCGATGAGTTTTGAAAGGGTGGCCGCGTCGGTGGTGGTGAGGCGCACCGTCCAGTAAGCTTCATTCCAGCAGAAAATAAAGATCAGCAGTGCCGTGGACGCGATGCCGCCCCACGCCAGAGGAATGAGAATTTCCTTCACTTCGCCCCAAGTCGTCACGCCATCCATCTGCGCCGCTTCAATGATCTCTTTCGGGATTTCCTTGAAGTAGGTGAACAGCATCCAGATCGCGATGGGCAGATTGATGAGGCTCAGCACGAGAATGACGAGGAAGTGGGTATCGAAAATGCCCAAAGCGTTCTTTGTCAGGAACGTCATCGGATAGAGCACCGCAGCTGCCGGCAGCATCTTGGTCGAAAGCATCCACATCAGCACGTCTTTGGTGTGCCGGCTGGGGTTAAACGCCATCGCATAGGCCGATGGAATGGCCACTGCAAGAGTGAAAACGGTGGCAAAAACCGAAGTAATGACCGAGTTGGTCGCAAAGCGCCAATAGTCATAATTCTCGGTCATGTTGGCATAGTTTTCGAGCGTCGGCGTGAAAAAGAACAGGAATTCCGGCTTCACCGCGTCAGCATCGGTTTTGAAACTGGTGAGCAATAGCCAAAAGATTGGAAAGAAGAACAGCAGTCCCACGATCCAAGCGAGCGCGGTGCGTCCGATCTTCCCTGATCTTGAATAATGAGCGACGATAGCCATCGACCGGCTCCCTATTCCATCAATGTCTTGCCGACCATCCGCAGAAGGAAGATGGCGACGATGTTGGCGAGAATGACAGCGATGATGCCGGTGGCGCTGGCGGCGCCAATATTGTTGTTGGTGAATTCACCGATCAGATATGGCAGGTTTTTATTTCCATTGCCGCGGCTGACGATCTCGATCTCGGCATATAGCGACAGGTGAAAAATCGCCTGGATCATCACCACGATCGCAATGGGCCGTCCAAGATGAGGCAGGGTGAGAAATCGAAATTGTGACCAAGCGCCTGCGCCATCCAGGATTGCGGCTTCCTTCTGCTGCTGGTCCTCGGATTGCAGAGAGGTCATGAAAATCAGCACTGCAAACGGCGTCCACTGCCACACCACCATTATGATAACGGCGTAGGCCGAGGTCTGTGTGGCGCGGAACGAAATCGGCTCCAGCGTCGGCCACAGCGAGAAAAACCAGCCGATAAGTGGAGCGTCCTTCATGCCTGCAACAAGATCATTGATGCCGCCCACTGCGATGCCTTGGAGCCCAAGCACAGGATCAAGGATCATGTTGATCCACAAAACGGCATTCACAGCCGGCATCACGAAGAATGGCGAGATCAGAAGCACCCGCACCAAGCCCCGTCCCGGGAAAGATTGGTTGATGAGAACAGCGATCAGAATGCCGAGGGTCACTGTGAGTGCCAGAATACTCCCCACGATGAACAGGCTGTTCTGCACTGCGAACCAAAAATCCTTGGCGTTGAGCACGAACTCGTAATTGCCAAAGCCGCGCCAATTGCTCAGGGCGGGGGTGGTCCATTCAGGACGGCGCAGGCTATTGAGGACATAACGGATGAACGAAAAATACAGTGTCATTGACAGTGGAACGAGCATCCAGATCAACAACAGCAGAACTGCGGGCGTCTGAAGGAGACGTGGTAGCTTTCTATCCGACATAGTCTTCCCGTTTCGAAGAACGCGCGCGTTCATCAATTGCGTTGATCGTCAAATCTGGGGGTGGTCGATGATTGCGCTTCAAACTGGCGATCTGCAATCTACCAAAATTAGAAAGTGAGGCCCGGCTTTCGCCGGACCCCGCTTTGAAGTGGCTTACTCGTAGTAGCCAGCCTCTCTCATGATCGCATCAGCGGCCTGTTGTGAAGCAGCAAGCGCCTCATCAACCGATTTTGCGCCGGAAAGCGCAGCCGCGATTTCCTGTGCAACCGCAGAACCCACTTCTGGGAATTCTGGGATAGCTGCGAATTGCACGCCAACATATGGCTTGAGGTCAGTAGCTTCAGGTGCAGCGGACAAAATGGCTGCGAGCTCCGCATCAGCAAAGGGTGCCGCAGCTTGGAAATCTGCAGATTCGTATGTGGATGTACGTGTGCCCGTTGGCACCGAACCCCAACCAAATTCCGGATGGTTAGCAACGGCTTGGATGTACTCTTTGGAGGTTGCCCACTCGATGAAGTCTTTTGCTTCTTGGGTGTTGTCCGTACCGGTTGGTACGGCCATAGCCCAGGCCCAGAGCCAATTCGCACCTACTGGGTTACCAGCATTTGGCGACTGAGCGTAGGCTACGCCCGGCACTTCGAGGAATGACGCCGCGATCGTGGCATCAATCCACATGCCGCATTTGCCTTCATTGTACAGGGCAAGGATCTCGTTGAAGGAGTTACCTTCGGAGCCTGGAGGGCCGTAATTGCCCAGCAGATCAACATAAAAGTTGATGGCCGCTTTCCATTCGTCGGACTCAAGAGTTGGGCGGGACTCTGCATCGAACCATGCACCGCCGAAAGAGTTCACCATAGTGGTGACGAACGCCATGTTGTCGCCCCAGCCGGGCTTGCCGCGCAGGCATGCGCCGTACACGCCATTGTCGGGATCGTGAATTGCGGCGGCAGCAGCCTTGATGTTGTCCCAGCTGTCATTGTCGGTGATCGACACGCCAGCGGCATCAAACAGGTCCTTGCGGTACATGACCATTGAGGACTCGCCATAGAACGGCGCAGCGTAGAGTGTGCCGTCTGCCGACAGGCCATTGCGCATGGCTGGCAACATGTCGTCGACATCGTATTCGGCGTCAAATTCGAGGGGTTCGATCCACCCGGCCTTGCCCCAGATTGGAGCTTCCTGCATCCCGATGTTGATGATGTCGTACTGGCCGCCACCGGTTGCTGTGTCAGATGTCACCTGCTCGCGCAGCACACCTTCTTCCAGCGAAACCCAGTTCAGCTTCACACCGGTCTCTTCGGTGTAAGCCTCAGCGACTTTCTGCATGTTGATCATGTGACCATTGTTCACGATTGCGATGGTCAGTTCTTTGGAATGGCTCGCAGCCATAGCGCCTGTTGCCACAACAGCCATTGCTGTCGTCAGGCCAAGAAGTTTCTTGGAAATCACCCTTCGTCCTCCCATGGATTGGATGTGCTGCGAGCAAAACATGGGTATTTCGCGCGGTCAACATATTTTTTACGCGCGTAAATGAAAAGGGTCACGCGGACTTGCGCATCACCAGCTTGCCTTCAAATAAAGTGGTGGTGCGTGGCCCTTGCTGATGGTCCTCATCGATCGTGGCAAGCAGAGCTTCCAGCACCTTGGCTGAAATAGCCTCATAGTCCTGCGCGATCGTGGTCAGAGGTGGACAGGTGAACTTCGAAAATGGGTGGTCATCTTGGCCCGCTACACGAATATCTGCGCCCGGCTCGCGCCCCACTTTCAGGCCCTTTTCGAAACATGCTGATAGAAACCCGATGGCCAGACGATCATTGCTGCATAAAACCGTGTTGCCCGCTGGCCCGCCGCGGGCGAGCATGTCCATGGCACCAGCAAACCCGATGTCTTCCAGCGCCCAGCCTTCTCCGGCTATCTGAACAATTTCCGGAGCCAGTCCCATCGCTTCCATCGCGGAACTGTAGCCTTGCCGCCGCCGCCGGGCATTTGGATTGGGCGGTGTTTTCATTTCTACAAACACGGGCGGCTCGCCGCTTCGCACAAGATATTCCACCATTAAAGATGTGAATTGAGAATTGTCCGAGCCGATAAACGCTCGTCCAAAGCCTTCAATGTTGCTGTCGAACAGAACCGTTGGCACCTCGTCACAAAAGCTCTTGATGGCGCTTTGATCTGAGAAGCGGCCTAATGGTGCCAGTAGAACGCCGCTTGGTTTCATTGATTTGAGAAGTGCAAACACTTCCTTTTCGCGCTCTGGTGACCCATTGGAGCTGAACAAAGACGGAGAAAAGCCTGCCGCGATGCAGTTAAGTTCCAGTACCCGCGCGATCTCCCCGAAAAACGGATCAGACAGATAAGGGACAACGATTCCCACCGTTTTGGTCAGACGCCGGTTCTGATTGATGGCGTAGATGTTAGGCTGATAGTCAAAGCGCTCCAGCGCGTCTTCAATACGGGCTCGAGTGGACGGACGAACACTGTCAGGATCATTGAAGAATTTGGAAACGGTGGGTCGGGACAGGCCGCTAACTTCCGCGAACTGCTCCATATTCTTGATCTTTTCCAACGCACGCACTCCAAAGTTTATGGTCTTTTACAAACCCTTTACATCGGAAGCCACCAAAATTGCCGCGCGCCAACAAATTTGAGGGCCATCCGCAATTTTGCCGTGCCAAATTGGCCCAGTGGCGAGGTGGTGCTGGCGCTAGTTGTGGCGTCGCAATGGCGATAGGCTACAGCCATGCGAATGGCTATTGTGGCCCAACGCAATGGCCGGAGAGGGCATTTCATGTCTGAGAGCAATCTGATTGACACCGCAAAAGGTGAAGCTTCGGTGGCGCGCACAAAAAGCGTCACCGGCAAGAAATCCAGCGCTGCGGGCGGCTGGGGCGCCCTCAAAAGCGTCGGTCGATACATGCTGGACAGCGGCAAACCAATCTCCGGCGCCAAAACTATGCTGAAGGCCAACCAGCCGGACGGGTTTGATTGCCCCGGTTGCGCCTGGGGTGACCCTGAGCACGGCTCCTCCTTCGAATTCTGCGAAAACGGCGTAAAAGCCGTGGCATGGGAGGCCACCAAAGCCCGCGTGCAAACCGAATTTTGGGCGCAGCATACCGTGTCCGAACTGCAGACCTGGAGCGACCACGACCTTGAACATCAGGGGCGCTTGACCAAACCATTGCGCTACAATGCCGACACAGACCGCTACGAAGAAGTGGATTGGCAGTCTGCCTTCACTGAAATTGCAGCTGAGTTGAACGCCCTCGAAAGCCCCGATCAGGCCGAGTTCTATACGTCTGGCCGCACCAGCAATGAGGCGGCATTTCTCTACCAGACCTTTGTGCGTCTTTACGGCACAAATAACCTGCCTGACTGTTCCAACATGTGCCACGAGGCAAGCGGTGTTGCGCTGACAGAAGCCATCGGCATCGGCAAGGGCACCGTCACGTTGGAAGACTTTGAAAAGTGCGATGCCATCTTCTGCGTCGGCCAAAACCCCGGCACCAATCACCCCCGCATGTTGAGTGATCTGCGTGCGGCGGTGGAGCGTGGCGCGCGTGTGGTGGTGATGAACCCGCTGAAAGAGCGGGGCCTTACCCGCTTTGCCGACCCGCAAAACAAGCTGGAGATGTTGCGCGGCGGCAGTGAAGCCACCTCAACAGATTATTTCTGCCCGCGGCTTGGTGGCGATATGGCTGTGTTCCGCGGCATGGCAAAAGTCTTGTTTGAGGCTGACGCACAAGCTCAGGCCGCCGGCGAACCTGCCGTGCTGGACCATGGCTTCATCGCTGAGTACGGCGAAGGTTTGGACGCTTACCGTGCTCTTGTGGAAGCCACGTCTTGGGATGTCATCGAGGAGCAATCCGGGCTCAGCCGCGATGAAATCGAACGTTCCGCCGGCATTTACATGAATTCAGAGCGTGTCATCACCACCTGGGCCATGGGCATCACCCAGCACCGGCATTCCGTCGCAACAATCCGCGAGATCACCAGTTTGATGCTGCTGCGCGGAAATATCGGTCGTGAAGGCACGGGCCTGTGCCCCGTTCGCGGGCACTCCAATGTGCAGGGAGACCGCACGGTGGGCATCAATGAGAAGGCTCCCAAGCCGCTGATTGACGCAATGGAAAAAGAGTTGGGCGTCGAGTTGCCCCGTGAACCCGGCCACAATGTGCTTCACGCCATCGGAGCCATGCTGGCGGGCACGGCTAAGGCCTTCGTCGGTATGGGTGGTAACTTTGCCCGCGCCACGCCCGATAGTGCGCTGGTGGCTGAGGCCCTGTCGCGCCTCAACATCACAGTGCATGTCGGCACCAAATTGAACCATGGGCATTTGATGGTCGGCAAGAAGGCTTTTGTGCTGCCCTGTCTGGGGCGCACCGAGATCGACAAGAACTCCAAG
>JBCDIB010000050.1:0-10998 GCA_038749385.1 Pseudomonadota bacterium
GCATGGGCTTCGCCCAACCACATCACCGCCAGACCGGAGGCTCCATCGCCTTGCGGGGCGTCCGGCAAGTCGGCGGTGGCGCCGGAGCGTCCGATTGCTTCCACCGTCACCATCTCGGCGATCACATTGTCGGTCGACGGCCGAAAGCCGAACTCGGTTTCATGGGCGTTGACGAATTCCGCGATCATGTGGTCGGGCTGGGTAAGGAACACCGGCAGACTGGTTTCGGCACTGCCGACACGCAGATAAACCCGCGTAACCATCTCAATGTGATCTTCAGCAATCCCTTGACCCAATACTTCGTCGATCGCCTGGGTCTGCAATTTGCCCGCTGCAGCTTCAAGCGCGGCAATTTCATCCACAGGCACATCAAGCTGCTGCTCGCGCATGGCGACTATATCGGCCAAGCCCATGCCGAGAGCCGAAAGCACGCCGGCGAAGGGGTGCAGATAGACCGATGTCATGCCCAGGGCGTCGGCCACACCACAGGCGTGCTGACCACCGGCTCCACCGAAGCAATTAAGCGTGTAGCCGGTCACATCACGGCCCCGCGCCACGCTAATCTCCTTGATGGCCAGCGCCATGTTGTCGATGGCGATGCGTAAAAAACCGGTGGCCAAAGCCTCGGTGGTAAGTGGCTCTTCACCGGTGGCAGCGGCGATCTGATTTGCGAGCTGGACAAATTTCTCACGGGGGGTCGCCACATCCAGCGGCTGGTCGCCATTTGGACCGAAAACGTGGGGAAAGCGGGATGGTTGAAGCTTGCCCAACACCACGTTGCAATCGGTAACGGTAAGCGGCCCGCCACGGCGGTAGCAGGCAGGTCCCGGATCGGCTCCTGCACTTTCGGGGCCCACTTGCAGGCGGCCATCGCGATAGGTGAGGATAGAGCCACCACCCGCGGCCACAGTGTGAATGTTCATCATCGGCGCCCGCATGCGCACGCCGGCCACTTCTGTTTCAAAGCTGCGTTCGAATTCGCCGGCATAGTGGCACACATCGGTGGAGGTGCCGCCCATGTCGAAACCGATGAGCTTGTCAAAGCCCGCCGCTTGCGCGGTGGCGACCATGCCGACAACACCTCCGGCGGGGCCGCTGAGAATGGCATCACGCCCCTGAAAAAGGTCGGCATCTGTCAGCCCGCCATTGGACTGCATGAACATCAAACGTTCGACTTTCCCTGCCCCCAACGCATCGCGAACCTGACGCACATAACGGCGCAAAATGGGAGTCAGATAGGCATCGGCCACCGCAGTGTCGGCGCGGGCGACAAGCTTGATGAGTGGGCTTGCCTCATGGGACAGGGACACTTGGGTGAAGCCAACATTGCGTGCTAGCTGGGCAATGCGTTGCTCATGAACCGGGTTGCGATAGCTGTGCAGCAGCGCCACGGCGATGGATCGGTAGCCCGACTGAAACGCATGCTCGAGCAGATCGTGCGCTTGATCAACGTCGAGCGTTTCCAGCACCGTTCCGTCAGCGGCCAAGCGTTCATCCACCTCGAACGCATCGGTATGCAGTAGCTCGGGCAGTTGGATGTCGAGGGCAAACAGGTCTGGTCGATCCTGATAACCTATTCGTGGCAGATCTTTCAGGCCCTTGGTGATCAAAAGTGCGGTGTGTTCGCCCTTGCGCTCCAACAGCGCATTGGTGGCAACTGTGGTGCCCATTTTGACCGCTTGGATGGTGCCTTCCGGTATGGATTGGCCATCGGTCAAGTTCAGAAGATCGCGTATGCCCTGCACGGCAGCATCTTGATAGCGCTCCGGATTTTCCGACAGCAGCTTGTGGCTTCGCAACTCGCCTTCGGGGGTGCGGACCACAATATCGGTGAAGGTGCCGCCGCGGTCGATCCAGAACTGCCACATGAGTGAGCTCCATTGTTCGCCGCGGCCCTGCCATATGAGGGGCGGCGTTGAGAGAAAGTTGAAATGAGACGAAGTCAGTAAACGAGTGAGGGCAACCAGAGTGCCAAGCCCGGAAAGGCCAACAGCAGAGCCAACATCACGAACATGGTAGCCACAAAGGGCAGCGCACCACGAATGACGTCATTCATGTTGCCCCCCTTTCGTATGCCCTGCACCACGTACAGATTGATGCCGATGGGAGGAGTGATTAGCGCCGTTTCCAGCAGCACCATGAGCAAAATACCGAACCACACCGGATCAAACCCCAGCGCCACTACGATGGGCGTGATGAGCGGCGCCATTGTCAGCAGCATGGATAAGGTTTCCATGAAACAGCCGATGAGGATCAGTACCGCGACGATCATCAGCATGGTTTGCATGGGACTCCAGCCAAGGCCCGTCACGAAGTCAGTGAGCGCTTGCGTCAGACCGACGATGGAAAGAACGAAGTTCAGGAACACTGCGGCAATGATAATCAACATGATCATCGCGGTGGTTCGCATGGTGCCTTCTATGGCCTGCCGCATCATGTCTACGGTCAGCTTGCCATTGGCCGCCGCCAGCGCCATGGATGCCACCACTCCGAGGGCGGCTGCTTCAGTCGGAGTCGCAAGGCCCGCATAGATGGAGCCCACCACCACCATGAAAATGCCAAGTGGCGGCAGCAATGCTGGTAGCGCGCCCACGCGCTCCGCCCAGCCGGCGGAAATTGGCTGGCCACCCCATGTCGGGCGCACAAGGCAGGCCACGATGATGGTGACCATGAAGAGAACAGCCAACAAGAAGCCAGGCAGAAAACCGGCGAGATAAAGCTCCGGCACAGATGTATTGGTCAGCAGACCGTAGAGAATAAGGTTGATCGACGGCGGGATGAGAATGCCCAGCGTACCGCCCGCCGCAACCGTGCCCAAGAATAGGCTTTCATTGTAGCCGCGCTTTTTGATTTGCGGCACCGCCACAGTGCCGATGGTGGCGGCAGTGGCCACCGACGAGCCAGACGTTGCGGCAAACAAGGCGGACGAGCCGATGTTTGAGTGCATGAGGCCGCCGGGAAGCCAGCCGAGCCATTTGACTATGGCGTCATACATGCGCTCGGTGATACCGGCGCGGAGCAATATCTCACCCATCATAACGAACATGGGGATTGCTACGAGCAAGAAGTCCGTACCCGTCTGCCAAGCCATGTCCGAAATGGCGCGGTAGAGCGGCATCGGACTTTCGGTTGCCTGTAGGATTAAACCAAGCCAGCCCAGCGAAGCCGCGATGGGAACCGCCAGCCCGATGAGCGCCAGCAAAATGAGTAGCGTTTTGGTGAGCATCAGACCGTCTCGTCTTCAATTTGTTCGTCGAGGCTTTTGACGCCGATGAGGTTCTGAACGCCGTCCTCATCGCGCCGCCACCAGCGCTGCACGGCCACCAAGGCAATCAGGCAACCCGAGAAAACGAAGAACATCCAACCGAGCATCCACGGGATTTGCGGGATGGCCAGCGGCACGCGCATGGGGGTGATGGAGCGTGAACCAAACTCCAGCGTGTCCATGACCATCGACCAGATCATGGTCACCACCGCGCTGGCAAAGCCGACCAATAGTATGAGACCAAGCAAATTAACAGGGATGAGCAGCGAATTTGGGAACTTGCCCACCAGCGCATCGACCCGAATGTGAGCGCGTTCAAAGAGAGCGAAAGAGAATGACAGGGCCGTTGCAATTCCAAAAGCGTAGCCACTGATCTCGTCGGCACCGCCGAGCGACACGTTGAAGACTTTGCGTAGAATGACTTCCAACGTCACCAGAAAGGCCGACCCGACGATAAGGGTGCCGGCAATCCAAGTCAGCCAAAGGCTCGCTTTACGTGTGTTGGATAAGAGGCGCTCGAGCATCGTGATATCGCTTTGAAAGAGAAAGGTGAGAGCCGCGGGGCACGCGGCTCTCTTGAGGCTCGGGAGAACCTATTTGGCGGAAGCTGTCAGGCCGAGTATGGGGCCGACCGTGCTGTTCCAATTTGTTGCGCACTCTTCGCCACAACGCTCCGCCCAGCGTGCCAGGACAACGTCAGTGGCAATGGTATCGCGCAGCCTAAGGTCAGCATCTGAAGGCTCAACCAGCGTCATTGAACCTGGCTCGCCAATGGCGCATTCACCCCCGGTGATGCAGGCAATTGCCACATCATCTTCTGTCGCGGTCTCGGCCCACATGGCGTCGTTCAGCGTTGCAATTTCACTTTCAAGGAAGCTCTGCTGCTCGGCGGACAGGCTGTTCCACTTATCCATATTCATGGCGCCAAATGCGAGGCCCCACCCCACGCGCAGTGTGTAAGCGTGGGTCGCAACTTGCTGCCATTTGGCCGTGTAGGCGGACATGGTGCCGGTGATGGCACAATCGACAACGCCCTTTTCCAAGGCCGGGATCACTTCCGAAAAAGATACGGTGACGGACGTTCCGCCCACGCCTTCAACGAAATCACCAAGGGTCGTGGAATAGACACGTATCTTCTTGCCTTCGAGATCTGCGATCCCATTCACTTCGCCATTGCACCACAGGGTCTGCGACGGGAACGGATAGAGCATCAGCAGTTTGGCATTGTAGATATCGGCGAAGGCCGTTTCGAGGGTGGGGAAATAGGCCTCAGACACCTTGCGCTGAGTGTCTATGTCCTGCGTAAGCGACGAAAGATCAGCGCCTTCAAAGATGGCGTTTTCAGCCGCCACGTAGCCCGGCAAGCCAAACGCGAAATCAAATACGCCGTTCTTCACCAGACGCATGATCTCGAAACCTTTTAGACCGAGGCCGGACTGCGACTGAATTTTGCCAACCATATCGCCATCAGACGCGGCGGACAGGCCTTCAAAAAAGGGCTGCTCATGCTTCTGAAAATTGGTCAGGCTGGACCATGTGCCAACGGCAGTCAGCACCGTTGGCTCTTCCGCAGTTGCGGGTGCGGCGGTGACTGCAAAGCTCGTGGTCAGGGCGGCAGCAAGGCCTAATAGTCGTTTCATCGGACACTCCATTTGGGTTTGACGGATTAAGAGGCTGGGTGGTTCGAGGACCGCATGTCCTGATCTTCCGGTATTTCGGTAATCAGCATGTGGCCGGGGGTGTGGGTGATGACGAAGGGCAATTTGGCTCCCATGATCACGGCTTGCGGGGTCACCCCGCAGGCCCAGAACATGGGCACGTGTCCGGGTGCCACCGGCGCCGGGTCGCCCCAGTGGGGTTTATCCAGATCGGCAATGCCAATGGTGGCAGGGTCGCCCGTGTGAATGGGGCCGCCATGGGCCCAGGGATAACGCGCGGAGATTTCGGTTACCTGTGGCACCTGGCTTTCGGGCACGGCGCGCATCGACACCACCATATTGCCCTTAAACGGGCCGGAAGGCGCCAGCGCAATGTTGGTGCGGAACATCGGCACCGTCGTATTGTTGGTCACATGCCAAAGTGCAATGTCGGCTCGGCTCAGGGCATTTTCAAAAGTGAATGAACACCCCAGTGCAAAGGCAACAAGGTCATCGGTCCAAAGCTCGTCGAGATCAGTTATCTGCTGCGCCAGCAAACCATCGCGGTAAACATTATAGGATGGCAGATCGCGGCGCACATCTACGTCACGGCCTAGAGAACGGAAGTAAGGATCTCCCGGTGCAGTTTTGCCGACCAGCGGACAGGGCTTGGGGTTGAGCGCGCAAAATTGCTCAAAATCGTCGGCATGCGTTTTTGGAAGCACGACAAGGTTTGCCTGCAAACACCCAGGCGCAAGACCCGCAGTATGGCTGGTATAGTCGCCATGTCGCACTGCAGCCCGCACGTCGCCGGTGGGGGCTTTTCGCAATGTTTCAAAGCTTATGCTCACGCCTGTCCCCTCACAAGGTGCCCGTTCAGCTGAGACACTGGCGGAGACAATGTGTGGCGGTCAAATCAATGATTTTCGCTATTCTACATAAACTTTATTTATGTATTCGGCATGCCCTCTGAGAGGGTCACAGCTATTTTCGCAGCATTTTCAATGATCTGGCTTGGCGGGTCGGCAACAAAGCTGGCTGTGAAGTTAAGCGGTGCAGGCACCCACCCCGGGTCAAAGCCCTGCAGTTCCCCTGCCACAACCATGGGCTCGGCAAGGGATCTTGGCAGTGCCGCAACACCGAGACCAGACGCCACCAGTCGCATGGCGGCAGACAATGAAGACGACGGAAACAGAGGGACATTTGGCCCAACGCGCTCTTGAATCGCAGCGCTCAACTCTCGGTAAGGCCGTGTGTTTTTGGCATAGGTCACTACAGGCTTGCCGAACAATTGGGCTGCCATGTGGTCATCGCCAGGATTGGTTGATGAGGTGTACCAGCCCAATTCATAGGGCGGCAAAGCCAGGTTATCGACGGAATATTCTGAAACCGGACCCAGCAGAAATGCCAGATCGATCTCCCTCGAAAGAAGTGCATTGCGCAAATTCACCGACACATCGACATTCAGTTCGATCTGCAGATTGGGGAAACGAGCGTAGAGCGCAGCCACAAATTCCGGCAGCCAGCTCTGCGCTATTGTTTCAGATGCCCCGATGCGCAGGTGCCCCTCAATGCCCGCCGGGTCCACCACATCCCGCTCGATCTGGTCCGAAAGAGCCTCGAGCCGCAGCGCATATTGCAACAATAATTCGCCACGCTTGGTCAGCTTGGCGGTGCCCGATGTACGGTCGAACAAAGGTGTGCCGATGGTCTGCTCCAACGCTTTGATGCGCGCCGTGACCGCGGGCTGGGTGATGTTGAGGGACTGAGCCGCTTTCACCACTCCGCCGGAGCGCTCCACCATGAGGAAGGTACGAAGCTGCTCAAAATTGAGTCTGATCATGAGGGTCGCCCGCTAAAACTATACTCTGGCTATAGCGGGCGCGGTTGTTGCTTTGAAGTATCCGATGGGTGGCTAAACCGACACTTTCTCAAGCACCTGCTCGCGGGTAACCTCGGATTTTGCGGCCGACAAGGTCACCTGTCCACGTTCAAGCGCAACGAAATGGTCGGCAAGCTCGTAGGCAAAATCGAAATATTGCTCCACCAGAACGATGGCAATTTCGCCCTGATCGCGCAGATATTCGATCACCCGGCCGATCTGTTGGATGATGTTTGGCTGAATGCCTTCGGTGGGTTCATCGAACAGAATGAGCTTGGGCTTCATCACCAAAGCGCGGCCAATGGCCAGCTGCTGTTGCTGGCCACCCGACAGATCTCCGCCCCGCCGATTGCGCATGTCTTTGAGCACTGGGAACAATTCATAGATTTTCTCGGGCACGTCGTGCTCGGCTTTCGGCAGGCACGCAAAACCCGTCTCCAAGTTTTCGCGCACGGTGAGCAGCGGGAAGATCATTCGGCCCTGGGGCACATAGCCAAGACCGGCCGATGCAAGGTGATGCGCGGGGGGCTTGGCGAGGTCCTTGCCATCGAAACGGATGGTGCCAGATGATCGGTGGTGCGTGCCTGAAATGGCCTTGAGCAAGCTGGTTTTGCCAACGCCATTGGTGCCCGTGACACAGGTCACCTGCCCAACTTCGGCTTTCAGATCCACATCGTACAAAATCTGCGATTGCTTGTAGTGAAGGCACAGTTTCTCAACTTCGAGCATAGCCATTTTCAGCGCCCCAAATATACGTCGATGACCTGCTGATCGCTGGTCACATGGTCAAGAGTGCCTTCGGCCAACACTGAGCCTTCGTGCAGGACCGTCACACGACAATCGAGCCGGCGCACGAACTCCATGTCATGTTCGACAACGATTACGGCACGGGTTTCAGCCGCGCGCTTGAGAAGGTCGGTGGTGTGCTCGCGTTCCTGCGGCGTCATGCCGGCGGCGGGTTCATCGACCAGCAATAGCTTTGGGTCCTGCGCCAGCAACATGCCGATTTCCAGCCATTGTTTCTGGCCGTGGGACAGCTCTCCCGAAATGCGGCCAAGCTGTTCAAGTAAGCCAATTTCATCCGCCAGCGCTCGCACCTTTGCGTCATCATCGTGGTTGGGGCGAAAACCAAGCACGGCAAAGGGACTGCGGTCTTTTTTCAGGGCCATCATCAGATTGTCGGCGACGGTTTGCGCTTCAAACACCGTTGGGCGCTGGAATTTCCGACCGATACCCATCTGCGCAATTTTGCTTTCGGGTAATTTGAGGAGATTTCGCGCCGCTTCCCCCCAAAGCACCGATCCATCGTCAGGACGTGTTTTTCCCGTCACGATGTCCATAAAGGTGGTTTTCCCCGCACCGTTGGGACCGATGATGGCGCGAAGCTCTGCCGTGCCAATCTCAAAGGACAGATCATTGATGGCCTTGAAACCATCAAAGGAAACCGACACGCCAGACACTTCCAGAAGCGCACTCATTTGCCAGCTCCCTTTCTGACAAACAGGTCGAACAGGCCGCCAATGCCCTTGGGTGCAAACAGTGTCACCAGCACAAACCCCAGGCCCAGCAGCACCGTCCACCAGTCCACCCATTGCAGCGTGTAGCCGCCCAGCGAAATGTTGGGCACTTGCCCGCCGGTGAATGCCGAGGAAAGCAGCGACACGATCGCCGCCCCGATTACCGCTCCATAGAGCCGCCCTCGACCGCCAATAGCCACCCAAACCGCTAGATAAATGGACGCGATGGGCGCCACTTCGGCAGGGTTTATGATACCCGCTTGCGGGTAATAAAGGGCCCCCGCAATGCCAGCCATGACTGCGGTTACAGTGAACACGAAGAGCTTGTAGCCCTCCACATGGTAACCGAGGAAGCGCACCCGCGCCTCATCATCACGAATACCCTGAATGACGTTTCCGAATTTGCCGGACACCATCCAAGCCGCGAACAGATAAGCCGAACCGAGCGCTAACGCTGACGCCCATAGAAACCAGATGGAAATGGTAGCCTGCGGCACCGACGTTAGGCCCGGAATGTTCTGCAGGCCGGACAAGCCATTATTGCCGCGCAGGCCGCTATCGTTTTGAAAAAGATAGAGTGACAGGGCCAGCGTCATGGCTTGGGTGAGTATAGACAGATACACCCCTGTGACCCGGCTGCGGAAGGCCAGCCAACCGAACACCAGCGCCAGCAGGCCCGGCACGATGACAATCAGCGCCAATTGGGCCAGCAGGCTGTCGGCAAAGAACCAAATGGCAGGTATCTCCGACCCGCCTACAACACCGAAAATTTGTGTGCCAATAGCGTCGGTTATTTCATCTGGCGTCGGTGGCAGAGGTTGGCCGGTGAAGGAAGACAAGACGATATCTTTGGTCCGCTCATACATCAGCCACATACCGATCATGTAGCCACCAAGGCCGAAGAAGGCGAAGTGGCCGAGGCTGAGAATACCGCAATAGCCCCACACGAGATCCATGGCGATGGCAATGAGGCAAAGGCAAAGCGTCTTGCCGAGGGTCTTTATGAAACTGGTGGACAACACGCCGATGCCAAACCCTTCCGACAGGACGGTGGCGCCAATCGTGAACAGCGCGAGAATTGCGATGAAAATCATCGTGGAAGGCTGGCGCACCAGGAAGGTGCGTTGAACGGCTTTGGCATGCAGGCTGGCGTCGGTCATAGGTCAGTCCCCCGCCGCCCGACCGCGCAGGGCGATGATGCCCTTGGGCCGGAATTGAATGAATATGATGATGAAGATGATCATGTAAGTCTGGGCCGCCAGCGTGTTGGACGGGTTGAAGAACTCAATGACTTTTTGCAGCGAACCAATCATGCCTGCGCCCGCCAGCGTCCCAAAAATATTGCCCACACCCCCAACAACCACTGTCATGAAGGACTGCACGATATAGTTGGTGCCCAACTCTGACGTAACCTGCGCAAACAGCCCGATGGCGACCCCTGCAATGCCTGCAATGCCCGACCCAAGTCCGAATGTCAGCATGTTGATGCGGTCTGGGTTGATGCCCATGGATGACGCCATGCGGGGGTTCTGCGTCACCGCCCGCACCTCAAGGCCAAGCCGGGTCCGGTTGAGAATGAACAGCAGCACGAAGAAGAAAATCACAGCCAGGACAAAGATGGCGATACGGATGTAAGAGATGGAAATGATGTCGTTAAACACAAGCGACCCATCCAGCCAGCCCGGTGCGGTGAGAGGGCGTGCTTGGGTGCCGAAGATGTTCTTGGCCAATTGCTGCAGGGCAATGGATATGCCGAAGGTGGCCAGCAAGGTTTCCAATGGGCGGTGCATCAGATGGCGGATGACCAGCCGCTCCATGGCCACGCCCGCGGCAAATGTAACGGCGAATGCCAAAGGCAAGGCGACGATGATCGACACAGTGTAGTCCGGCACAAACAACTGCACGACGTATCCTGTGTAGGCACCCATCATGATAAATTCGCCGTGGGCCATGTTGATGACACCCATCACGCCGAAGGTGATGGCAAGACCGATGGCGGCTAGAAAGTAGATCGACGCCAGCGACAGCGCATCCAGCGCAAGGTCTGCTGTTTGCTGCACGCCGACCGAACGGTTGATGGACAATAAAGTGGTTTGCGCCGCATCTGTCACAGCCGTGGATGGCTCGACATAACGGTCATAAAATACGTGCTTCTCGATGCTGGCGGCCTGCTGGTCAGCAGCTATCAGCGGCTCCACCAGCCCCTCGGCAGCAAGAGTGCGATATGCATTGTCCCGGGCAATATCGTTGTCCAGCGTTGCCAGGGGCACGCCCGCCACCTGTCCATCGACCGCTTGTGCAATGAGGACCTGATCTCGCTGGTCGTCGCTAACGGACGGTGGTGCAAGCCCGGCCGAAACCAGCAATTGATATGCCTGATTGATCGACAGATCACGGCCCGGACTTAACCGCCGAGCGACGTTGATATCTTCCGGCAGTTCAGCGGCCACTTCCGTACGCGTTGCCAGGATCGGATTGAGTGCAGCGCGCACGTCGATGCCTGTGTCGCCATCGAAGCTGGCCATGGCATCCACGCGCTCTGCATCCGTCTCGCCAAAACGAATTGTCATCAACCGCTCAAGGCGAACTTTGCGGGCCTTCAGGGTCACGTCCTCCTCGCCGTCAATGGAGGCCCGCAACGGCTGCAATTGGGACGCTTCCGGGTCGCGTTCGATGGACACAATGGCGGAGCGCCGC
>JBCDIB010000051.1:0-10763 GCA_038749385.1 Pseudomonadota bacterium
CCTGACGCGGTTCCAGAAGCGCGGGGCCTGTTGGCAATATCGCTGGGGCTGAGCCGCATTCACAGAGATGACAACCAGCAATGCGAAGCTGCACTTCCCGCCTATGACCCCCTGTTTCGCTGGGTGTTGGACGCTCAGAACGAGACCCATACCCATGACTGATTCATCCCCCGCTCGCCCGACAACCAGCCAAATGCTAGCCATTTTCTGGCGCATCGGCATCCTCTCCTTTGGCGGCCCTGCGGCGCAGATATCGGTCATGCACCGCGAGTTGGTGGACGAGCGGGGTTGGCTCACCGAGAAGCAGTTTCTCAATGCCCTGAGCTTTTGCATGCTGCTGCCGGGGCCCGAGGCGATGCAATTGGCCACCTATGCTGGGTGGAAGCTCAATGGCTGGCGCGGCGGCCTGATTGGCGGTTTGCTGTTCGTTTTACCCGGCGCGGCCGTCATCTTTGCACTGGCTGCGCTGTATGTGGCTTTCGGCAATGTGCCTCTGGTCTATGCGATCTTCTTCGGCGTCCAGTGCGCAGTGCTGGTGATTGTGCTGCAGGCCCTGCGCAAGGTGGCGGGCAGGGCGCTGAACGGTTGGCCGGCCTGGGCCATTGCGCTGGCCGCCTTTATCGGGCTGTATTTTCTGGCCGTGCCGTACCCGCTTATCGTATTTGCAGCGGCACTCGTCGGTTTCTTCTTCCTAGCCTCATCGGAAGCGCTAGAGCGCGTGGAGCGGCCGAAACTCGCCGCCATTTCGGGCACCTTTCTGCTCTGGGGGGCGCTTTGGCTCGTGCCCCTGGCGGTGCTCTATGCCATGGCGCCGGACGGTATTCTGGCCCGCATCGGCCTTTTCTTCAGTCAGCTGGCAGTGGTCACATTTGGCGGTGCCTATGCCGTCCTCGCCTATATCGCCCAAGATGTGGTGACGAACTTTGGCTGGCTCACCCAGGGCCAACTTATCGATGCTCTTGGCCTGGCCGAAACCACGCCGGGCCCGCTTATCTTGGTTACCCAATTTGTCGGCTTTCTCGCCGCTGCGGGCTCGCCTGAGCTTGGGGGTCTCGCATGGGGGTTTGCCGGCGGGGCTGTGGCGCTATGGGTCACCTTCGTGCCGTGCTTCCTGTGGATTTTTGCTGGCGCGCCCTACATCGAGTGGATCGCCGCACAGCCCCGCCTCAAAAGCGCGCTTGACGCCATAACAGCGGCCGTGGTGGGCGTTATCGCCTATCTGTCCGTCTGGTTCGCCATCCACGTGCTGTTCGGCCATTTGGTGCGGGTAGAACAGGGCTTTTTCGAATTTGATTGGTCTCTTCTCAGCACTGCGCGGCCAGCGGCGTTTGTCTTGTTCATCATAGCTGCCATCATGGCCTTTGCGCTGAAATGGGGGATGGGCCGCGTGCTGCTGGTGAGCGCCGTGTTGGGAGTTTTGGTGGTGCGGTTTCTGACCATTTGAGGTGTCGCTGCAAAGTGCGTGCCAGTCAAAAGGACCGTAGTCTTGCGAACATAATATTCGCCAGTATAGGCGAGATGCCATCCGCGCCCCTAGCGAAGACTATCGCGCAAAACAGTTACTGCTGATATCTTCAGCTGGGCAGAATTCGAGTAAAGCTCTGCCGTCTGATTGCAGCTATTGAAGCTGTGAACATAGGAAATCTAACTCGTTTCCGACGAAGGCGTTAAGCAATCTAGAAAATCTAGCTGTTGACGAATTGTTAACTGTTGTATTCCCTTACGGCAGTTTTCTTGGGGGAGATACGACCGTGACCATTCGCTATTGGCAAAAAGATGCCACCGCACCGACCGACGCCATTTTACACGCGACCGGCGATTTCGATTTCGATCCCAAATATTCTCTATTTGGTAGTTCGAGCGGCTTTATCGTTGCGTGGCAGGTGGAGGAAAACGGTGTTGATCGTGTCTATACTCAACGGTTCGACCAACTTGGCGAAGCAAGGGGCGGGCCGGAAGTTGTCCAGTTAGCAACCGGCACCGACCAGCAAAGAAGCCCAGTGCTTATCTCCGACGAACTGTTTTACACCGCTCAGCTCACCGGCACGAGCACAAACGAAATATATTCGGGGCGTGTGTCTACCGATGGGCGGGTCTCGTTTTCCAGTCCAACAGGCGATTTTGGTACCGTCGACGCCGGCGGCCAGATCTTCGGCAGCGACTACTACATAGCCGGCGGCGCCTCGCTGGTTCGCGACATCGGTCAGACCTCTGTCAATTTCAATGCGACAGGCGCAGCCCGTGACGCAGATTTTGCCTCCAACAGTCAGTCTATCTTTGTGGTGTGGCAAGAAATTTCCGGCGGCATTGAGGCGCGCGCCTCCAATACTAGCCGGACGGCTTTTCGCACAGCAGCGGATGTAGTCGTAAGTTCGGGGGGAAGTGACCCTACGGTCGTCGCTCTTGAGAACGATGGCGCTGTGGTCCTTTGGCAGGAGGATGCAGGCTTTCCCGGAAAGGGCTTAGACATCTATGGTCGTTTTTTGGACCCCAATGGTGAAGTTTTTGGCGACAAGTTTCTGGTCAACGCCAGAGTCAGCGGCATACAACGCGATGTGGATGTTGCTGCAGGTCTAGGCGGACAGTTTGCAGTGATTTTTAATTACCAGGCGGTAGGTTATGTCGTTAAGATCTTTGATCAAACAGGCAGGGTGGTCGCCGCTGACACTATCATTTCAGACGGGGCTCCAGAAATATCGACGCCACAAATTGCGCATTTGGGCGATGGACGATACGTGGTCACTTGGGCAGATGACGCCGGATCTGGTGGTGTTGCCAGCCTGTACAGCCGCATCATCGATCCTCGTGATGGGAAGATTGTTGATTTCAGTGATTTCGGTTCCACGCTTTATGGAAACTATACCGACGACGAAATCTCGGGACGAAACGGCAATGACACTCTCTTCGGTTTCGACGGCAATGATTATCTGTTTGGGGGTACCGGTAACGACACGCTGATCGGCGGGCGCGGGACCGACGCACTTTTTGGCGGTGAGGGAACCGATACCGCCGACTATAGCGATGCGACGTCGGCTGTGGCCGTGCGTTTGGATGGCAATGCACCCGGCTTTGGTGATGCCGCTGGGGACTATTTCAGTTCAATTGAGCGCGTCATTGGATCTGACTTTGTCGATTTCCTTGTAGGTGATGGCAACGATAACGTCCTTGAGGGAGGCCTTGGCGACGATGTGGTGTTTGGTGAGGGTGGCAATGACACGCTCATCGGTGGGCCCGGCGCAGACCTGTTCAATGGCGGGCAGGGCAACGATACCGTCACTTATGACGACAACCGCTTGACTGGTGACGGTGTTGCCGCACGCCTGGACACCGGTCAGGGCACTTTCGGCAATGCCGCAGGTGATACCTATCAAGATATAGAGAATCTGACTGGTACGCGCCTCACCGATTTTCTCGTCGGCAATGACGGCAACAACATTCTGGAAGGCAAACGGGGCGAAGACGTGCTGTTTGGCCTTGGTGGAAATGATATTTTGCGGCCCGGTCTCGATGAAGCGTTTTTTGAAGACCCGAACAAGGCCGATATTGTGAACGGCGGCAGCGGCATCGATATGGTGAGCTACATTGATGTTGTCGGCGGTCGCAGTGTTGAGGTCTATCTTGATGGCTCTGCTGCGAATGCAGGTGCGGCCGAATTTGATATGATCAGCGAAGTGGAAAATGTCGAAGGCACTAATGCTGATGATGTGCTGGTGGGCGACTCCTTTTCCAATGTGCTCATCGGCGCCGCTGGTGCCGACATTTTGCGCGGCGGTGCAGGATCAGACACTTTGTTTGGTGGCTCTGGTGCTGACACTTTAACGGGCGGCGCTGATGCCGATGTGTTTTATTTCAACACGGCCACTTCTTTCGTTGATGTGATCTCGGATTTTGACACCAGCCAGGCCGGTGAAGTGCTGTATTTCGATGGCCTTTTGACCGGCGTGTTCAATTTCCTGGGCGTGGATGATCCATTTACAGGCGGTGGCAATACGGAAGCCCGATACAACACCAACCAAAGTGAACTTGAGTTGGATTTTGACGGCGGCGGAGTTGTGGACCTGAGGTTGCAGCTGGTCGGTGTTATTCCAGGACAATTGGATGCCGGAGATTTCGTGTTCGCGTAACGCACTTTCCCTTACGACACTTTTGGGCCAATAATGAGCTTAGTTGAGCTGATTTAAGGGGTACGGGACATGACTATTCGACATTGGAAACCCGAAAGCATCGCGAACACCACGATTTTGGGCAGCCAGCAGTTCCCTGCTGTCCTGGGTCTTCCAGATGGCGGCTATGTGGTTGCCTGGAACGATGAGGGGACCGATCAAGCGACGGCTGTTGCTCGATTTCGGATTTTCAATGCTGATGGCACGCCCCGCACTGGTGAAATATCGGTAAGTGGTAGCGGCCATAGCAATGTCGCTTTGAGTGGAACGTCAACCGGCGGTTTCATTTTGAGCTATGATGATCAATTTAACTCCACCGACATCGACCCGGAATTTGATGTTTATGACGCCCAAGGTGTCACACAGCTCGCTGGAATTACCTACGATAGCGGCACTGGCGTGGAAAACCTGACTGCCACCGCTCCCGATGGCAACGGGCACATTGCTGTTTGGGTCGACAATGATCTGAACGGTGGTGATATTGAGTTCCGCCGTTACGATGCTTCGGGCCAGATTGTTGAAAACACATTTACCGTCAACACTTTAACCACAGGCCGACAGACAAAACCGGACGTAGCCACACTGAAAGACGGCAACTTTATCGTTGTGTGGGAAGATGAAAGCGGCCTCGAGAACAATGGCGATGAGTCGGTTCGCGCCAGGCTGATAAGCCCAAACGGTAGCAATCTTGGCATCGATTTTCTGGTCGCAAGCTCCAACACCTTTTTAGCCAACCCGCATGTGGTGGCCCTTGAGAATGGTGGGTTTGTCGTCACCTATACCGTCTTCGATAACCGACCTTTCCCATCGCAGGACCGCGATGTGTACGCAAAGATCTATGCCCCCGATGGCACACAATTTGGCTCTGAGATCCTTGTCAATTCCCAGGTGAGCGGAGAGCAACTTGGATCGAATGTGGTTGCCACCAGCGATGGCGGTTTCCTGGTCGCATGGATGGATTGGAGAAGCCCGCAAGGCCAGACCATCAAGGTGCAAAAATACACCGGTCTAGGCCAACCCGTTGACGGTGAATTCATCGTCAATACAGGTCGAACAACCCTCGACCGCCCCACCAATTTCGGCAACATTGATGGACTAGACCGCACGGAGGTCGCGGTTTCTGAGCTGGCTGATGGCCGTATTGTCGTTGCTTGGACAGAAAACACGCCAAGCCTTGGAGATGGTTCCCGCTTTGCGGTTAAGCAAAGCATCATCGATCCGCGCGATGGCAACATCGTCGGCACAGGCACCTCCGACACTGTATATGGCAGCTTTTTTGGCGACACCATCAACTTGTTCGACGGCTTCGACACAGCCTTTGGCCTGCAGGGCAATGACTGGATATTTGGTGGTGGAGGAAACGATGTCTTGGTCGGTGGTGCAGGCATGGATGCGCTCTACGGCGGCGAAGGACTGGATATTGCCAGCTATCAGGACGCCACATCAGCAGTTGCTGCCCGGCTGGACGGTCTTGCGCCAGGGTTTGGCGATGGCGTCGGCGATTTCTACTCATCAATTGAGGGGCTCACTGGATCCGACTTCGATGATTTTCTGGTCGGTGACGACCAGGTCAATGTCCTGCGCGGTGGTGACGGCAACGATACAATGTTCGGCCAAGGAGGAGGCGATATCTTATTGGGCGCTGACGGTGATGATCATCTGGATGGCGGCGCCGGTGTCGATCAGCTCTTTGGTGATAGCGGCAAAGACCGGTTGGACGGTGGCTCCGAAAATGATGAACTTGATGGTGGAGCTGATGAAGACATCATCAGTGGTGGCACTGGTGACGACTTTATTAACGGCGGTGCCGGCGGCGACCAAATTGATGGCGGCGCTGGCTTTGATACCATCACCTTTGTGTCAGCAACCGCCGGCGTGACCGCCCGCCTCGACGGCTTCCAGTCATCCAACTTCGGTGACGCGGCGGGGGACACCTACGTCAATATTGAGAACATTATCGGAACCACCTTCAATGACCTGCTCGTCGGCGACGATTTGAACAATGTCCTGAGCGGCAATGATGAGGGCGACTTTCTGTTTGGCGCTGGTGGCGATGACACGCTTAAAGGCGGTCGCGGTGCTGACGCCCTCAATGGCGGGGCGGGGCGGGATGCTGCCGACTATAGCGATGCCTTTGCTGGTGTTCTGGTTGATCTGTCCGGAGCACAGGCCGGGGTAAACGAAAGCGCTGGCGACAGTTTTGTCAGCATCGAAGATGTGAATGGTTCGGGCTTTTCCGACTTTTTGATCGGCGATGGCGGCGACAATATTTTGCGGGGCGGGTTTGGCGACGACACTTTGTTTGGCCAAGTCGGCTCAGACGTTCTGTTTGGTGCCCAGGGCGTTGACATCCTCAATGGCGGGGCTGGCAGCGACGTCTTTTTCTATGCCGAAAGCGCGGGTGTTAGCTTTCAAGACGAGGACATCATTCAGGATTTCGATGCACTGGATGATGCCGAGGACCTGCTGTTCGCTGACTTTCTAAGCGGCGTTTTCCAGTTCCTTGGTGCCCACACCAATGCGTTCACCAGCAGCGGCAACACGCAGGCGCGGTTCAATGACACGTCCAAACTGCTTGAGCTGGACATGGATGGCGACGGTACCGGTGATTTCGAACTGACCCTGCAAGGCGTCGCCCTGTCCAACCTGGACGTAAACGACTTCACCTTCATCTAGGTGTGAGGCACAACCATCCGTTCCCACGCGCCTTTGGCGCTGGGTTTTGCAAACGCTGAAGCGGAGAGCCCTTGGGCAATCTCATGCTGTTGTCGTTGCGATTGCCTAAGGGCTTCCGCTCGGTGATTTTTGGCCTTTAGGCACCATGGGTGCCCGGCGGTCGAATACCGCCCGTTGGTCACGCTCCTTCCGAGCCGCCTCGCGGCGAAGGAGAACCAGCGCCAGCTCTTTTTGCAAAGCAAAAGGAGTGAGAGCGACTCCGCACTCGGAATTAAGGTCATCTGCCGTGACAGGCGCGCCGTAGTACGCGCCGGGTGACAGGTTGAAGGCCTCCCGGTTCCAACGATTGCGCAATCGCCAGAAGCAGGCACCGCCCCCACGCCCCAAGCTGCGCAAGCCTGCGGTTCAGTTCGTGGGGGAGAGGTAGGGTAAGAGTAGTTCGTCAATAGAGGAGAAGTTCGCAAGTTGTTTGACACTGTGGTGAGCCAGCACTAGCTTTTTTGAATGGCGAGAAGCCTCAGGCAGCGGGGCAGGATACCAGGCGTCGAAGACGCCTCCGGGCATGTGCCTCGGCTCATGACGTGCGGATGCTTAGGCGTTCGTTTGGATGGTGTGGCTTCTGCCACTACCCCTGACTAGGCGCCCCGCTGCTGCCTTTATTGGACGAGATTGTTTGCAAACAGCCCTTCACAGAGAGATTGAACGTCAAGCAAAAAAGGCGATCCGGAAGACAAGAAGAGATGCTGAACTTCAATCGAAATACCGAAAGCGATTTCACAAGCGCACCGGGCTAGTCCCTAGTCCGCCAACGCGCAGCATACGCCCGCCCGTTCATCGGCATTTTGATCCAGTATACGTAAAGCGGCATGCCAAGTTTCTCGCCCGAGCAATTTGGAACAAAGTTCTAGCCGGCCAGTATCAGCCGCTGCCTGCCGTAGTGCATAAGATCGAAAAGCCGTCTGGCGGAGTTCGCGAGATACGAGCCTTTTCAATACCTGATGCGGCGTTGGCAAACTTACTTATGCGATCAGCTCGCGATCGAAACCTTAAGCGTCTTCCGCCTCATTCGTATGCCTACAGGCCCGACAAGAACCTATTTGACGCCATTTTGACCCTGCGCGCTTTCGATTCGACCAACAAAATGTTTGCAGTTCAAATCGATTTTGAAAAGTTCTTCGACAGTATTCCACATGGGTATATTAAAGAGAAAGTAGATGATCCTAATGGGCTGAGCCTTACGCCACACGAGCGCTTCGTTTTCAAAGAGTTCCTTGCTCACCGGTTTTCCGAACCAGACGGATGGACAGAAAATAGTAACCAGCGCAGTCACCGAGGAACTCCTCAAGGCTCGTCGGTTTCGCTCTTGCTTGCTAATATGGCCAACCATGATCTTGATCAAAGGCTAGGTCTGCAGCCTGGTATTTTTGTCAGGTTTGCTGACGACGTTACCGCTCTCTGTTCAAGTTACGCACATGCGCAAGAACTTGAGCAGACATTTCGAGACCATTGCACCAATAGCAATTTGACACTGAACAAGATCAAATCTCCCGGTATTTCTATTGTCTCAAATCGCTGGAAAGAGATTAGAACAGAACAAAGTTTCACCTACTTAGGCTACAAATTTTCCGAAGATGGACTGAGTATTCCAGATACAAGCATTCAGAAGTTAAAAATAAAAATTTCTAGACTGATAAATATATATCTTATTCGGTCTTTGCGTTTGGGATTCAACGGCAGTCGGGCTAGTGTATCAAATCCTCAGTACGATTGGGATCTCTTAGGACTAATCACTGAGATTCGAAACATACTTTATGGCGGTTTAAGTGAAAGCGATCTGCAGGAGTTCGTGGTTCATGGTCGAAAGCTAAATCAGATGAGAGGCTATATGGGTTTCTTCTGTCTTCTAGATGATGCAGCCCCTCTAAAAGAGCTGGATGGATGGCTTCTATCTACGATACGACGAGCGCAAGCTAAAAGAAATTTGGAGCTTGGTGCGCGTTACGGCGCTGCATGTCCAACTCCGAGTAACCGTCAGCTTGCTACAGGTTCATGGCTGGATGCTAGAGCATGGCGCGGGGGCATGCCGCCGAATGCTCGTGTGCCAAGTTTAGTGAGAGGTTGGCGAGCAGCGCGTAAGCACTATTTTACATTTGGCTTGGAAGAAGTTCAGGCACCTAACTATGGGCAATATCTAGACTTTGATTTTGATCTGTATGAATGAGGAAGGCACGAGCTCTCTTCGCCTCTTGACCCAACCCTACGCACCCCTTATCCACCGCTCAGCTCTAGCCTAAACGCCAGAGTCCGTATCCCGTGGTCCTTCACACAATGCGTGCGTGTTTGGGCCTGTCAGGTGGCAATAGCTGCCAAAGGAGGGTGCATTTCCTTTTTGGGTCTTCCTTTGCCACACGCGGCGGGGGCGGGCCGTTTTGTTCGGAGAGTGCAATGAGCAAGCGCCATAGTCAGAAATACAAAATCGATCGCCGTATGGGCGAAAACATCTGGGGTCGTCCTAAGTCCCCGGTGAACAACCGTGAATATGGCCCCGGCCAGCACGGCCAGCGCCGCAAGCAGAAATTGTCGGATTTCGGCATTCAGCTGCGGGCAAAGCAGAAGCTCAAAGGCTATTACGGCAACATCACCGAGAAGATGTTCCGCAAGATTTACGCCGAGGCCAACAGCCAGAAGGGCGATACGTCCGAAAACCTGATCGGCCTGCTGGAGCGTCGCCTCGACGCTGTTGTGTACCGCGCCAAGTTCGTGCCCACCGTGTTTGCTGCCCGTCAGTTCATCAACCACGGCCACATCACTGTGAACGGCGTCAAGACCAACATCCCGTCCTATCGCTTGAAAGTGGGCGATGTTGTCGAGATCCGCGAAAAGTCCCGCGACCTGGTAATCGTGCTGGAAAGCGTTGGTCTGGCCGAGCGCGACGTGCCTGATTACATCGATGTTGACCACAAGAAGATGTCCGCATCCATCAAGTCCATCCCCGGCCTGGCCGACGTGCCATACCCAGTGGTGATGGAACCAAACCTGGTGGTGGAATTCTACTCGCGCTGACGCGCGATTGTTTGCGCTCACGCCAGCTGCCCTTGGCAGCGCTCCGCGGGGGCGGCGGACTTCCGCCGGCGGCCCTTCGCCGCTTGGTAGCCCGCTTAAACATTGAATGAAGGGGCCGCCGGAACATCTTGTTCCGGCGGCTTTTTCTTGCGTCAGGTCTGTTGGTAGATGGCGCGAAGGGCGGTCCAGTTTTGTGCCCTGATGTCGGCCTTCTCACCCATCCAATAATATTGGCCATCCCCGCCTGTCGGCACCATTTGGGTGCCGTTGAAAAACTCCGCTGAATGGCTGAACACCTGCCGCACAGCGCTCTCGCCCGGTGTCAGCGGTGGATAGCGCGTGCCCGCCGGCGGCAAGGGCATGAAATCATATTCCGGACTGTCCTGTATCGGGTTCGGCCAACCGCCCAACACATCGCCAAACAAGGCAACGGTTTCCGAGGTCGTTTCCAGCGCAAACTGGCCTTCGCCTTCCCACTGCCACTCATTGATTGCATCTGCATGGGTGCCGCTCACCCGTTCATCGCTCCAACTGTAGGGCACGCTGACCGCCGCATGGGCCATCAGCAGCTCGCACTTCTCAAGGCCGGCAAACGGCCCAAGATCCGGCCAACGGCGGTCGTGATAGGTGGCGAGCGCTTCCGGGGCGGGCTGTAGCTCAAGCTGGTTTGCAGGCTCGGTCACGTGCACCATGCGCGTGCCGCCATCCCACACCGAGGCGTCCATGAAGAAGCTCAGCAGGCCCGTGCGCGGCAATAGCGGATCCAGCGCCGGCAAATCCGCCAACTCATCCAGGTTCACTTGGCCCACAAATGCCAGCAGCATGGGCGCAAACAGCACTTCCTTTTGCAGCTCATGCTCG
>JBCDIB010000052.1:0-10646 GCA_038749385.1 Pseudomonadota bacterium
GCCACCGGACATGCTTTTGCCGACGCCATCATTGCAAGTGCCTGTGTGGATGATGTGCATACCGTCGTTCAGGAACGCGCCATAGGACTGGCCTGCTGATTTTGATGTGGTGATGCGCACCACGCCCTCGTCGAAGAAACGGCGGTTGCGTTTGTCGGTGCGGATGGCGGGCAGGGCGGCCGCCTGCTCGTCCGTGATCTCATATTGCAAAATGCGTTCAATATCGATGGCCAGCTGGCCAAACACTGTCTTGTTGCAATTGTTCAATTCGTAATTGCTGCCGATCTCAATGGAAGGCTGTCCTTCGTCGATGAGAGCGGCCTTGATGCGCGGCAGCAGATAATCGTCCACCGCAAAGTCGCGGGGCACATAGACCGGGTTTTCGATCACAACTTCCGGTTCGTGCCAAAGCAGCGCTGATACATCCATCTGGCCGATCATGGACGGATGGTTGAGCAATTGCAGCAGGTCCGAGCGGCCCCGCGCCGCGCGCAGTGTTGGCATACCGAGCTTGGCTAGCAGAGCCTGCACATCGTGGGCAACGTTCATGAAATATTGCGCCAGCGCCCGTGGGTCGCCCTCGAACACTTCGGGGTTTGTGGTCAGTCCTGCGGGGCACTTCACATTACAGTTCTTGGCCATGACGCATTTGAGCATCATCAGGGCCGTTGTGCCGAACTCAAAGCTGTCGCCGCCCAGAAGGCAAGATTTTACAACGTCGGTGGCCGTCTGGTGCGCGCCGGAGCAACGCAAAATCACCTTCTTGCGAATGCCGTTTGCACAAAGTGCCTGGTGCACTTCGGCCAAGCCGATCTCTGCAGAACGACCGGTGTATTTCAGCGAGGTGACCTGCGCCGCACCCGTGCCGCCGGTGTTGCCAGCTACGTTGATGACGTCCGCTCCAGCCTTCGCCACGCCAACGGCGATGGTGCCGATACCTTCAGAAGAGACCAGCTTAACGATCACCCGCACGCGGGCGGCCTTACAATCGTGGATAAGCTGCGCCAGGTCCTCGATGGAATAAGTGTCATGGTGCGGGGGCGGGGATACCAACTCAACGCCCGGTGTGCCGCCCCGGGCCGCCGCGATTTCCACAGTCACCTTTTGGGCAGGCAACTGGCCACCTTCGCCGGGCTTTGCGCCCTGGGCGATTTTAATTTCCAACTCTTCAACAGCGGGGTCGGCCAGGTAGCCGGCCCACACGCCAAAACGGCCAGAGGCAATCTGCTTGATTTTGGAAGAGCGGATCGTGCCGTAGCGCGAGAAGTGTTCACCACCTTCGCCGGAGTTCGACATGGCGCCGACAATATTGGTGCCATGGGCTACCGCTTCATGGGCAGGAGCCACAAGCGCGCCGTGGGACATTGCGCCGGACGCAAATGCTTTGGTGATTTCAGACGGTGCCTCGACGTCGGTGATGGCCAGCGAGTCTGGCGCGCGGACGACGCGCTCCAGGTAAGACAGGGCATCGCCCTTGGTCGTCACTTCCAGCACTTCCGCTTGGCTGCCGAACGAAATGTCTGCGTTGAAGCGTACTTTCAATGCCGCAGACAAAGCGGCCAAACGGGCCGAGCCGTCATCCAATGTCAGCGCGAAACGGTTGTCGCCGAGCGGTGAGACAGTTAGCCCACGGGCGGCAAACGTGGCGTTGCCGTGCAGATCGTGGCGGTTCAACTGCGCCAGAAACTCAGCCTGCGTGGTCGCCTCGGTGAAGTCCGTCGGGAAGTCCAACACATCGCGCAGAGCAGCGGGGCGGGCTTCGCGCTCGGCCTGCATGTCTGTCGCGAAGTTGCGATAGGCTTCCGTCTGGCAGAAATTGTCGATCTCGGACGGCTCTCGCTTGTCAAAGCCCGTTTTCGTGTAGGCCGTTTCGTCGAGGCCAACGGAATCCTTCAGCTTGTCCAACGTCATAAGGCGCAAATCTTCCGTTTCACCTTTGCTCATGGCATCGGCTTGATAGGCAATTGGCTCCTGCGTCATGTCCTCGAAGCTGCGCACGGCCTGCACACCATAGGAGTGGCCGGCACCTTCAGCCCGCTCTTTGAAGAGACCAAGCAGTGGAATGCCGCTCTCATCTTTCACCTCGACGGCGCGGCGGTGCCAGTCGCGCACGGAACCGGCAATTGTCTCAAGGCCTACACCGCCCACGGGTGTCCGCACGTTCGGGAAGTAGCGACCCAGAGTTTTCTGATTGGTGTTGAGGTAGTTTGGCTCGAAGAATTCACCACCGGAATAGCTTTCAACGGTGCACAGGCCCACTTTGCCCATGGTTTTCATCAGCGCTTTGGAGCCAGCCTTGATAAACCGCCCCACGGCTTCCGGACCATGGCTGCCAAAAAGCTCTGCCGCGCGCTCATAGGCTGCGATGGGAGCGACTGCGGCTGCCCCAAAGCCCAGCGTTGTTGCAATGTGATGGGACGATGCGATCTGACCGCTTTCCGCAATGATGGAGACGCGGAACCGTAAGCCATACTGTATGAGGCGTTGGTTGGCAGCGGACACTGCCAGCACGAGCGGCAAGGCCGCGCGCTCGCCTGACACGCCATCATCGGACATGATAATGATGCCGCCCGTGCCTTGTGCCGCGGCTTGCACCGCGTCGCACATGGCTTCGATGGCTGCGGTCAGTTCGACGGCGGCTTCTTCATCATTGGCCGTGTTGTCGGATACGAACGTCATATCGACATGGTGCACCGGCACTTTGGTTTGCGCCTTGATGCGTGCCAGATCGGCTTCGGCCAAGATCGGATTGTCGATTACCAGTTGCGTGGTTTCATCGCGGTTGAAGAATGGCTTGGCACCCAACGCCACCCGCAATGTCATGCCATCGGCTTCGCGGAGGGAGTCGAGGGGCGGGTTCGTCACCTGCGCAAAGCGCTGGGAGAAGTATTTCGCCATACCGCCTTCTTGATCGGTGAGCGAGTTGATCGCCACGCCGTAGCCCATGGCGGACACTTTTTCCGCGCCGTTTTGCAGCATAGGATCCATCAGGAACTTGAAGCTCTCCTGATTGTGGTTGAAGGCCACAAACCGGCCAGCCTGTGTCAGGCCTTTGCCATCATCATTGGCCGCGCGCGGTGTCGGGGTGGCCTCAACATCTGCAATATCGTCCATGGTGATGCGGGCTGCTTCCACCAGTGCGGCGTAGTCACGCTTGGCGGCCAGCATCTCCAAGGTTTCAGCAGAACCGTAGCTACGCTTGGTTTTGTGGTCGTACCAAAGCATACCGCCGGATTCGATACGTCCACGGGCTATGACTGTGTCAGCTGGGAAGTCTATCTGTCCGGCTTCGGACATGACGGCCAGATAATCATCGGTCTCAACCGAGCGCAGCGGGCGAAGGCCCAAGCGGTCGAGGCGAGCGCCCACAACGTCGCCATTGCCAAACATGATGGCGGCGGGGCCGTCATTTTTCTCTTCGTATAGCGAGAAATATTCGAGCATGGCCCGCACCGGCGCGGAGACGAGCGGATCGTTCTCCCAAGCCGGCGGCATCATAGCAACTATGGCCGTCACGATATCGAGGCCGTCTTCGATCAGGCGGCGTTCAAGCGTCTGGTCAAGACGCGCTGAATCCGACTGGCCCTTCGGCGCGATTACCTGCCGGTTTTTCATCCGCGCAATGGTGTTCTCGGACAGTCGGTTCTTCTTGTCAGTGTTCAGCTCACCATTGTGGCTCATAAGCCGGAATGGCTGGGCCATGCGCGGGTGGGGCGCCGTGTTGGTGGAGAACCGTGTGTGGAAGAAAATCGTGTGGATCTCCATGTCCGGGTCGGACAGATCACTGAAGTAGGGTACCACTTCGTTGGAGTTCAAACGGCCCTTGAGCACCTGGGTGCGGGCGCTCATGGAAATCGGGAACAGGCCATCGAGATGGCCCTTGGTAAAGGCCTCCGCTTCGATGGCGAGCAGCGCTTCGTGGATGCGCGTATCGAACTCTGCATGGGCCTTTTCGCCCGTGGCGCATTTGAAAACCCACTGGCAAATTGGCAGCTGTGCAGCCACGGCCGCTTCCCGGATCACGCTGGGGTCGGTCTTCACATCGCGCTTCGTGAGCACTTTGAAGCCCTGCTCTTCGAGGGAGCGTTCGATCAGGGCCTCAGCTTCGGGGATGGACGCAGCCAGATTTGGCATGAAGAAGTTGCCAACGCCAAAGTCGCCAAGTTCCAGTGTGTCGTCCCCAGTGACTTTGCGGAAAAAGTTCTGGGACAAATCAAGGTTGACGCCAGCGCCATCGCCGATGCCCTCAGAAGACATGCCGCCACGGTGAGGGACTACACAGAGCGCCTGATGCACAAGCTCAAGCACTTCATGGGTCTGCTGACCATCCTTGCGGGTGATGTAGCCGGTGCCACAGTTTGATTGCTCGAACTCGGGGTCATACAGGCCGCGTGGTGCTTTGATGGCGCGGTTTTCAAGCTCGGTCATGGCGTCCCTCCATCGCACCTGCCTTACGGCACAGTGCCCGTGTGTATGTGGGGATCAGCGAAGATCACCCATTTGCGGTGGCTCAAGCGTTCGGGCGATTCTTTGAGGATCGTCCGGGGCGCTTGCGCCAATTTTTGAGGGGGTTCGGCCTTCCTTTTTCTCGCCGGTCAAGCGCATGACTTCGCTTGCCATTGAACGGGCAGGGCCCGGGCCGTTCCCAGTGCGCGGTCCGCCAGCTGTGTGGCTGGTAAACCTGCTGTACTGCCATCCCGAGCGCGCTCGGAATAAGACAGCTTGCCTGACATATTAGGGCGTCTTTGATGTGTCAAGCGACAAGCTGGCGCATCGCGCCGGGCTTCGCCGTGCAGTTTACCTCAAAATTTATGCTTAACCAATGATGAACGTTTACCGCGCGTGCGCCACTGGCGACTGCTAAGTCCGCCCCTTGTCTGGAGAGCAAATGGCGGGACACAATTTCAACAATCTCGATCTCGTTCGCTTTGTTGCGGCACTTTGGGTCTTTGGCTACCACTACCTCTTTGTCGGCAGCTCGTGCGCTTTAACTCGAAGCCCGCTTGAGGCGACCGACGGCCAGATCCAAGGCTTGCAGGAAACGCGAGCGGTCCGCTTTGGAAAATGGTGGCGGTCCGCCGCTGACTTCTCCCATCGCGCGCAGATCGTTCATCAGGGCGCGGGAGGCAACTGCACCCCCTATTGAGTTTTCGGTGAAAGGCTTGCCGTTGCTGCCGATCACGGTGGCGCCCTTCTTTAAGCATCGCTCGGCCAGCAGAATATCCGCTGTGATCACCACAGAACCTCGATCGCAATTTTCCGCAATATGGTCGTCGGCGGCGTCAAAACCATCGGACACGACGACCAGGTCGAGCCAGTCCTCTCGCGGCACCCGCATATATTGGTTGGCCACCACCGAAACCGGCACGCCGTAGCGCTCGGCGACCTTGTAGGTTTCGTCTTTCACCGGGCAGGCGTCGGCATCAATCCATATGTGGATTTCGGACACTTTGGTCAGGCCTTTGGGCCGATCATCTCTTCGGGCTTGACGTATCGGTCGAACTCTTCGGCGCTTAGATAGCCGCCGGCCACCGACTCTTCTTTCAACGTCGTGCCGTTTTTGTGGGCTGCCTTCGCGATCTTGGTGGCGTTGTCATAGCCGATATGCGGGTTGAGCGCTGTCACCAGCATGAGTGAGCGCTCCATCAGCTCACGAATATTGTCTTCATTGGCTTCGATGCCAACGACGCATTTGTCAGTAAAGCTGACTGCGGCGTCACCCAGCAGTTGAATGGATTGCAACATCGCATTGCCCATGACCGGATTGTAAACGTTTAGCTCGAAATGGCCTTGGCTCCCGGCAAACTGCATCGTCGTCTGATTGCCCATCACTTGCGCGCAGACCATGGTCATCGCTTCGCACTGGGTGGGGTTCACTTTGCCGGGCATAATTGAGGAGCCCGGCTCGTTTTCCGGCAGGCTCAGTTCACCAAGGCCGGAGCGGGGCCCGGAGCCCAACAGGCGGATGTCATTGGCGATCTTGAACAGGCTGGCGGCGACGGTTGCCAGGGCACCATGGGCGTAAACATAGGCGTCATGGGCGGCCAGTGCTTCAAATTTGTTCGGTGCGGTGCGGAAGGGCAGGCCGGTTAAATTCGCCACTTCAGCGGCGAAATCCTCGGCAAAGCCCACCTTGGAATTGAGTCCAGTGCCCACAGCTGTGCCGCCTTGCGCCAGTTCCAGCAAACCGTCCTGCACCTGTTCTACGCGCTCAATGCCCTTGGCAACCTGGTGCGCATAGCCGGAGAACTCCTGCCCTAATGTCAGCGGCGTTGCATCCTGCGTGTGGGTGCGGCCAATTTTTATGATGTCCTTGAAGGCTTCGACTTTGGCTTCCAGCGCAGCATGCAAATGTTTGAGCCCCGGCAGCAAAACGTCATTGACCTGTTTGGCAGCGGCAATGTGCATGGCAGTGGGAAACGTGTCGTTGGATGACTGCCCCATATTCACGTGGTCATTGGGATGCACAGGTGATTTGGAGCCGATTTCGCCGCCCAGAATTTCAATGGCACGATTTGAGATGACTTCGTTGGCATTCATATTTGTCTGCGTGCCGGAACCCGTTTGCCAAACGACCAGCGGAAAGTGCGCGTCGAGGTCACCGCCTGCCACTTCGCCTGCCGCCTGATCCATGGCTTTGGCCAAATCATCATCCAGCTTGCCCATACGATTGTTGATACGGGCTGCGGCCTGCTTGATCGTGCCGAGGGCATGGATGAGAGGACGCGGCTGCATTTCATTGCCGATGGGAAAATTCATCAGCGAACGGGCCGTTTGTGCGCCGTAATAAGCGCCAGCGGGAATTGGCAGGCTGCCGAAGCTGTCGCTTTCATTGCGGGCTGGGATATTGGTCATGATTGGCTCCGGCTATTTATATGAGTTGGCTGAATTGTCAGGCTGAAAGATTTGGGCGCACAATAGTGATGGCGAAGGCTGTCGCAACCGCGTCGATGGTGGAAGTTTGACTCCAGTTCTCAGCTAATCCCGCCACAAGATGTATATGAGTGCCAACGTGCCTTGCCCCTGGGTGCGGCAGCATGGCAGGTTCCCGTTGTGGCCGGGGTGAGCGGTCCGGGGAGAGCTTTGCGCATGTATATTGGTATCGACCTTGGCACGTCTGGCGTGAAAGTGGTTCTGGTTGACGAGAACCAGCGCATCGTGGGCTCGCACACCTCACCCTTAAAAGCGTCTTATCCCCAATCTGGCTGGGCCGAGCAGAATGCAGAGGATTGGATCACGGCGACGGATGCCGCCATGGAAGCGCTGTCTGCCGAGTATGTCTCAATGATTGGGGCTGTGCGCGGGATTGGCCTGTCGGGCCAGCAACACGGGGCAACGTTTGTTGCAGCGGATGGCAGCGTTCTCCGGCCCTGTATGCTGTGGAACGACACTCGCAGCCATGTGCAAGCCGCCAAGTTGGACGCAGATCCTCGGTTCCGCGACCGCATTGGCAATATCGTCTTCCCCGGATTCACCGCCCCGAAGGTGCAGTGGGTGCGTGAGCATGAGCCAGACATTTTCGAGCGTACGACCAAGGTCCTTCTTCCCAAAGACTATCTGCGGCTGTGGCTGACCGGGGAGGCCGTGAGCGATATGTCCGATGCGTCGGGCACCGGTTGGCTGAATGTAGCCAAGCGTGATTGGGAAGACGATTTGCTGGCCGAAACCGGCCTCAGCCGCGAAAACATGCCACGACTTGTAGAAGGCTCAGAAGCCTCAGGGGAATTGCGCCGCGATCTTGCGGATGCGTGGCGCCTTCCCAAAGACGTGGTCGTAGCCGGGGGCGGTGGCGACAATGCTGCTTCCGCCGTCGGGCAGGGCATTGTCGCGCCGGGGTCGGCCTTCGTTTCGCTGGGCACGTCCGGCGTTTTGTTTGCCGTGAACGACAGCTACAAGCCAAATGCCGCCAGCGCTGTACACACGTTCTGCCACGCTCTGCCCGACACATGGCACCAAATGGGGGTTATATTGTCGGCCGCCGGGTCGATGGAATGGCTGTCCGGGGTGCTGGACACAGATGCCGGTGAATTGTCGGACATGGCGGAGGCGCTGCCCGCGGGCCCATCACCTGTGAAATTTCTGCCCTATCTGTCCGGTGAGCGGACGCCCCACAATGATGCAGCTGTGCGGGGCGCTTTTCTTGGTTTGGGTGTCGAGCACGGCGCGGCAGATATGGCCCGTGCGGTGATGGAAGGCGTGGCCTTCGCATTTCGGGACAATCTGGAAGCCCTGAAGCAGGCGGGCACCCATCTTGACCGGGTGGTGGCGGTGGGTGGTGGTTCCCGCTCCGATATTTGGCTTGAGATCATGGCTGCGAGCTTGAACCTGCCGGTCGATGTGCCCGCCGACGGCGATTATGGCGGGGCGTTTGGCGCGGCGAGATTGGGTCGTCTTGCGGTGCATGGCGAGACAGTTGCAGACATTGCGACGCCCCCGCCCATCGTGCGCACTGTGGAGCCCGACACAGACATGGCACAGGCCTACGGACATGCCTATCAGCGCTGGACGCCACTTTATCGGGCCGTCAGCTCTGCCACGAATTCGGCTGCGGCCACTTCATAAATCCATTCTACGGGAGTTCTAATATGGCCGGTTCTAGCGGTTTCTTTGGCGATATCAGCGAGATCAAATTCGAGGGGGCGGACAGCGCCAACCCGCTGGCTTTCCGGCACTACAATCCTGATGAAGTGGTGAACGGCAAGCGGATGGAGGACCATCTGCGTTTCGCGGTTTGCTACTGGCACAATTTCGTCTGGCCCGGCGGTGACCCTTTTGGCGGCCAGACGTTTGATCGTGATTGGTTTCCAGCGGACACGATGGATCTCGCCAAGCGCAAGGCGGACGTGGCGTTCGATATGTTCAGCCTTTTGGGTGCACCATATTACTGCTTTCATGACTTCGACATGCGCCCTGAGGGTGACAGTTTTGCTGAAAACACGCGTAATCTCGAGGCCATGACCGACTATCTTGGCGGCAAGATGGATGAGACCGGTGTCAAACTGCTGTGGGGCACCGCAAATCTGTTCAGCCATGCTCGCTACATGTCCGGCGCGGCCACCAATCCAGACCCGGAGGTGTTTGCTTTCTCCGCTGCGACCGTCAAAACCTGTATGGACGCCACGGCAAAGCTGAAAGGCGAAAACTATGTGCTTTGGGGCGGTCGTGAAGGTTATGAGACGCTGCTCAACACCGACCTTGCCCGGGAAGACGCGCAACTTGGCCGGTTCCTCAACATGGTGGTGGAATACAAGCACAAGATCGGCTTTGAGGGCGCAATCCTGATCGAACCCAAACCTCAGGAGCCAACCAAGCACCAATATGATTACGATGTTGCCACAGTGTATGGCTTCCTGAAGCGCCACGGCCTTGAGGACGATGTGAAGGTCAACATCGAGCAAGGCCATGCTATTTTGGCCGGGCACAGTTTCGAGCATGAAGTGGCTCTGGCCCAGGCACTTGATATATTTGGGTCGGTGGACATGAACCGCAACGATTATCAGTCGGGCTGGGACACGGATCAGTTCCCCAACAATGTCCCGGAGTTTGCGCTTGCCTATTACCACATCCTCAAAGGCGGTGGTTTCAGTACTGGTGGCACAAATTTCGACGCTAAGCTGCGCCGTCAGTCCACCGACCCCGAAGATTTGCTGATCGCCCATATTGGCGGCATGGATGTGTGTGCCCGCGCGCTAAAAGCTGCGGCTGCGATGCTCGAGGAGGGCACGTTGCCCAACTTTGTCGACGACCGTTATGCCGGTTGGGAGCAGGAAGGCGCGAAAGCAATGCTCAATGGGGACCGGACGTTGGAGCAGATTGCCGACTGGGTAGAAAGCGCGGACGTGAACCCGAAGCCACGCTCGGGCAAGCAGGAATATCTGGAAAACGTGGTCAATCGGTTCGTTTAGGATGGAAAAGGGCGAACAGTCGGGGCTGTTCGCCCGCGTGGATGATGCCACCGAAGATTTGGTGGCCTTCACCCAGGCGCTCGTCCGCATACCCACCACCAACCCGCCGGGGGAAAACTACACGCCCTGCGCGGAGCTCCTTGGTAACCGCCTGAAGGCTCGTGGTTTCGAAGTGGAGTATATTCGTGCCGAGGGCACACCGGGGGATACGGACCGTTATCCGCGCACGAATGTGATCGGACGGCGCGAGGGGCGTGGGCCAGGGCCTTGCGTACACTTCAACAGTCACATTGACGTCGTGCTGGCCGGACAGGGCTGGACGCTGGATCCTTTCGGAGGCGAGGTGCGGGATGGCCGTGTCTACGGCCGCGGCACATGCGATATGAAGGGTGGGTTGGCATCATCGGTAATCGCTGCAGAAGCCTTCATTGCGCAGTTTCCAGACTTCCCGGGAGCCATCGAGATTTCGGGCACGGTGGATGAAGAATCCGGCGGTTATGGCGGCGTCGCATACTTAGCGGAGCGTGGCTATTTCTCGAAACCCCGTGTCGACCATGTCATCATTCCCGAGCCCTTGAATGTTGATCGCATATGCCTGGGTCACCGTGGTCATTGGAGCGCCAGCATCGAAACCCATGGTCGCATCGCCCACGGCTCCATGCCATTTCTCGGCGATTGCGCTGTGCGCCACATGGGGGCGGTGCTGGATGCCTTTGAAAAGGAATTGTTCCCCAAGCTGGC
>JBCDIB010000053.1:0-10347 GCA_038749385.1 Pseudomonadota bacterium
GCGCGCAACGAAGTCAGTTTCGGAGTTCACTTCCACCACGGCGGCTTTGGTGCCCTCTGCAGCGATGCCCACGAGGCCTTCAGCCGCGGTGCGGCCAGCTTTCTTGTCGGCCTTGGCGATGCCCTTGGTGCGAAGCCAATCAAGCGCAGCTTCCACGTTGCCATCGTTTTCAGCCAACGCTTTTTTACAATCCATCATGCCTGCGCCAGACTTTTCGCGCAGTTCTTTCACCATGCTTGCGGTGATGTTCATTTGTTTATCCTCGAATGAGCCGCTGCGTGGTCGCGGCGGCGTGGTCAGGCCCGGCCAACACCGGTTCGACAATTATATGGGATTTCAGTGACAGCTTTTCACTGCTGCCAAACGGTGGCTGGGCCGCCAGCCATAAGGCTAGCGACCCGCCGAACAATTAGGCTTTTGCCAGCTCGGCAGCTTGGCCAACCCAGCCATCACGGTCGATGCGGCCTTTGAAAGACAGAGCGTCATCAAGCTTGCTGATATCTTCAGCCGTGAAAGCGGCAACCTGGGAAAACTTGGTCACGCCAAGCGCGTTCAATTTACCTTCGAGCACAGGGCCAACGCCGGAGATCTGCTTGAGATCATCGGGCTCACCCTCTGGCGCTGCAAAGATAGCACCTTCTGCGGCAGGCGCTTCTTCAGCGGCAGCTTCCGCTTCTGGCGCGGCTTCGACTGCAGGCTCTTCTGCAACAGGGGCCGTTTCCGCAACCGGCTCGAGAATTGTCTGCTCCTGCACGACTTCCTGCGCGCCCATGTCAACGCCCATGGCACCCTGCTGCTTGGCGATACCGGAAAGAGCGGCCTTGGCCACCAGATCGCAGTAAAGCGCGATAGCGCGGGCAGCGTCGTCATTGCCGGGAATCGGGTAGGCAATGCCGTCTGGGTTGGAGTTTGAGTCCAGGATAGCAGCGACTGGAATGTTCAGACGGCGGGCTTCCTGAATAGCGATGGCTTCTTTGTTTGTGTCGATAACGAACAGAAGATCGGGCGTGCCGCCCATGTCTTTGATCCCACCCAGTGCGCGCTCAAGCTTTTCGAGCTCACGGGTCAGATTCAGGCGCTCTTTCTTGGTATAGGAGGCGCTGTCATCGGCCAAAAGCTCTTCAAGCTTGCGCAGGCGAGCGATGGAGTTGGAGATGGTTTTCCAGTTGGTCAGCATGCCGCCAAGCCAGCGGGCGTTGACGTAATATTGCGCGCTGCGTTGAGCAGCGTCGGCAATAATCTCGGAAGCCTGACGCTTGGTGCCAACGAAAAGCACGCGGCCGCCCTTGGCAACAGTGTCATGCACGGCCTGCAAGGCCTGGTTCAGCATTGGCACGGACTGCGCGAGATCAAGAATGTGAATGCCGTTGCGCTCGCCAAAGATGAATGGCTTCATCTTGGGGTTCCAACGATGGGTCTGGTGGCCGAAGTGTGAGCCAGCTTCCAAGAGCTGACGAATGCTGTAGTCGGGCAGCGCCATGGTATCTATCCTTTTACCGGTTGGGCCTGGCGCAGGGTGTGAAGGGCGTTTGCCCCACCGGACGGTCACGGCCGGAATTTCTCCCCGAACATGCCTACCCTGCGTGTGGAATGGGGCGCGTATAGCCGTGCATCGGTGGTTTGGCAACCGTCTGGTTCAGCTAGTTTCCGCCTCGAGGCGAGGCGAGAGAAGTCCGTACTCCTCCCGGCGCAAATAGCGCATCACCAGCAAAATGCCTGCCGTTGTGAGACCTGCGGCCAAGCCGATCCACATGCCCAAAGCCTGCATGCCCAAACCAAAACCAAAAACAGCCCCCACGACCATGCCAACACCCCAATAGCCGAAGAGTGCGATTTGCATCGGCACCTTAGTATCCTGCAATCCACGCAGAATAGCTGCTGCAATAACCTGCAAGCCGTCAGCAAGTTGAAAGGCCCCGGCCACATATAAAAGAGGGATGGCCCGCGCGGCCACCTCGGCAGCATTTTCGATTTCAGTACCAATGAACAGCTGCACCAATTGCGGTGCAAAAAGAAGAAATGTGAGAGCCGCCAGCCCCGAAATTGCCAGCGTGAGCGCCAGACCAGCATAACCCGCCCCGCCGACGCCGTGTGGGTCCCCCCGTCCAAAGGCCTGCCCCACCCTCACTGTTACAGCGCCGGATAATCCGAAGGGAACCATAAACGCCACCGTCGCAACCTGCAGCGCAATCGTGTGAGCCGCCAACTCCAGCACACCGAACCAGCCGATCATAAAGCTGGCAGCAATGAACAGGCCACCCTCAGCCAAGATGGTCACGGAGATTGGCCAGCCGACCTTGAGCACCCGCCGCACCATTGCCGCGTCTCCACGCAAAGGGTTGCGGAAGATCTCGTACTTCTTCAGCAGCGGATGCCAGGCAGCGTAGCCGATGGTCCCCGCCAGCATAAAGGCGTTTGAGCCAACTGTAGCCAGTGCTGCGCCTCGCACGCCCAGCGGAGGCGCCCCCCAATTGCCAAAAATGAAGGCGTAATTCAGCGCAGCGTTGAGCGCGATGCCCACCACTGTGACCCACATCAGGATCTGCGTGTGATCAACAGAACTCAAATAGGACCGCGCGACCAGCAGCCAGACGATGGGAAACATGGAGAACATGGCGATGCGAAGATATTGCTCCGCCAAACCGGCGACTTCCGGCGCTTGGCCAAAAGCCAGCAGCACAGACTGCGCATTCCAATAGATCGGCATGAACAAAACCGCGATGGCCGTGACGATCCACACGCCCATGCGGGTGGCCCGACGCACAGTTTGGGCGTCATTGGCCCCCTCTCCCTCGGCGGCCACAGCCATAACCGCATTGGTGAAGCCCAACGCAGCAAAGAAGCCTAGAAAAATGAGATGGCCGGAAAGGCTTACACTTGCCAACTCGGTTGCACCGAGGCGGCCCACCATAATTAGGTCGGTGGTCTGGATTGCCACCGATGCCAACTGCACGCCCACAAGTGGCACGCCCAGCACAAGCGTGCGCCAGATATGCTGGGGAAAGGTTTTTGCCGGCGGTCGCATGAGCTGGTCGTTATCAGACCAGCTCCACGTCCACCACTCCCTCCATTGACCGCATTGCATTGGCCAACTGTTTGGTGACGGTGAAACCTCCAGGCAGCCGCACCTCAATCTCGGCCTCACCATCATTTTCTATCACGATGACGCTCACTTCATCCTCACCCCGTACGGACAAATGTTGGCGCAAAGTGGCTATGGGGTCGCCATCTCGCACGAACACCCGCATCTGTCGGGTCTGGGTACGTTCATCGTGGCGCAGTGGCTTAACTTCGGTGATCCGCACAGAAATACCCTCGTCCCGAATTTCCGCGCCGCAGATCATCTCCACAGAAGCGCCGGGCTCCAATATCGGTCGAAAACGCTCAAGCTGCTCGGCGAAAAGAACGGCTTCAAACTGGCCGGTCGCATCGGAAAAGGTAATGATTCCCATTCTGTTGCCGGTGCGGGTGTTGCGCTCGCTGCGGCTGATGACTGTTCCAGCTAACCGCCCCGCAGCGACACCACTCTTGGCCGCTTCCTGAAACTGCGCCCAGTTCTGCACCCGCTTGCGTTCCAGCAAATCAGCAAAACTGTCCAGCGGATGGGCGGACAAATAAAACCCGACCGAAGTGAGTTCGCGCTGGAGCAATTCATTGGCGCTCCATGGGGCTGCCTCGATCAGATCGACCGTCGTGCTTGCAGCGGACGACCCTCCAAACATGTCGTTCTGGCCGATTTCGAGGTCCCGCCGTTGCCGCTGCGCGTCTGCAATCAGCTGCTCCAAATTCGCGCATGCACGGGCTCTGTCCGGTAAGACACAGTCGAAAGCTCCCGCGTTTACGAGCGTTTCCAACGTGTTCTTCTTCAATATTTTAGGATCGATACGCGCGAAGAAATCCTGCATCGAGACAAATGACTGCTTGCCCCGCACCTGCACCAGATGCTCAACCGCACCTTCCCCAGCACCCTTGACCGCGCATAGTGCGTAATGAATGCGCCCATCACGAACATCAAAGGCTGTGTCAGATTCGTTAATTGAAGGAGGCACCACCTCAATTTTCAGCCGAAGCGCTTCGCGGCGGAATTCGGCCAATTTATCGGTATTGCCCATATCCAAGGTCATCGAAGCGGCGAGAAATTCTGCGGGATAATGCGCTTTCAACCAAGCGGTTTGGTAAGCGATCAGGGCATAGGCAGCCGCATGGGATTTGTTGAAGCCATAGTCAGCAAACTTGGCCAGAGTGTCGAAAATCGAGTTGGCCTGCTGCTTCTCAAGGCCGCGCTCAACGGCCCCTTCAACAAAGCGCTTCCGCTCGCCTTCCATCACCGAACGGATCTTCTTGCCCATTGCCCGGCGCAGCATATCCGCCTCGCCCAAGGAATAGCCCGACAGGATTTGCGCAATCTGCATCACCTGTTCCTGGTAGATGATCACGCCCTGGGTCTCGAGGAGCACATCGGCGATTTTTGGGTGCAACGTATCCGGCTCGCGCTCGCCGTGTTTGCACGCATTGTAAACCGGGATGTTGTCCATGGGCCCGGGACGGTACAGGGCAACAAGCGCGATGATATCCTCAAAACAGTCGGGACGCATGCCGATCAGCGCCTTGCGCATACCCGCGCTTTCCAACTGAAACACACCAACGGTCTCACCGCGGGTCAGCATTTCGTAGGTGAACTTATCGTCTAACGGCAAGGCTGCGAGATCGACCGCACCGCCATTTTTCTCCACCAAAGCAACGCAGCGCTCGAGCACCGTCAGGGTTTTGAGACCAAGAAAGTCGAACTTAACGAGTCCGGCAGGCTCCACCCATTTCATGTTGAACTGCGTTACGGGCATGGTCGAGCGTGGATCGCGGTAGAGCGGCACCAGCTGATCGAGCGGTCGATCCCCGATCACTATGCCGGCGGCATGGGTGGAAGCGTGGCGCAGGAGCCCTTCCAACTTGCCCGCAGTCGCCAGCAATTCGGCAACGCTCTCATCCTTGTCACGCTCCTCTGCGAGACGCGGCTCTTCTTCCAGCGCCTGCTTCAGCGTTTTGGGATCAGCGGGATTGTTGGGCACCAATTTGGCCAGCCGGTCCACTTGGCCGTAGGGCAATTGCATCACACGCCCCACATCTCGCAAAGCCACCCTTGCCTGCATCGAGCCAAATGTAATGATCTGAGCGACTTGATCGTCGCCATATTTGTCGCGGACGTAAGCGATCACCTCATCCCGGCGTTCCTGACAAAAATCGATGTCAAAATCCGGCATCGAAATACGCTCGGGGTTCAAAAATCTCTCAAAGAGAAGCGAGAACCGCATCGGATCAAGGTCGGTAATGGTCAGCGACCAGGCTACCAGCGAACCTGCTCCGGACCCACGCCCCGGACCCACCGCAATACCCTCATTCTTCGCCCATTTGATGAAGTCGGCAACGATGAGGAAGTAGCCGGGGAACTGCATCCGCTCGATAATGCCGAGCTCATACTCAAGACGGCTGTCATAGTCTTCGCGCTTTAGGCCATCGGCCATACCATGCTGTTTGAGCCTAGCATCCAGCCCGGCGCGCGCCTGCCGCACAAGCTCTGCAGCTTCCTGTGCCAGACCGTCCTCATCAGACATCGCGTTTTGAGCTTCATCGCCTTTCCCAATTGCGGTGAAGCGCGGCAGAATCGGGTCATGGGTGCGGGGCCGGAAATGACAGCGCCGGGCAATTTCCAGAGTGTTCGACAGCGCTTCGGGCAGGTCCGAAAAGCGTTCCGCCATCTGGGCCTGGCTTAGAAAACAATTGTCCTTGGTTTCGCGGCGGCGGTCATCTTCCACAATGTACCGCCCGTCCTTGATGCACAGCAACGCATCATGGGCTTCGTAATCATCCTCCCTGGCGAAAAAGACGTCATTGGTAGCGACCACAGGCACATCGTGGGCGTAAGCCAAATCCAGAAGGCCCTCTTCAACTCTGCGATCACTGCGGCGAGTGCGTTGGATCTCCACGTAGAGACCGCCGCCGAAGAGATTCAAAAGTTTTGAGAAAACCGACTTTGCCTCATCGCCTTTGCCGTCTGATAGCAGCCTGTCGACCGGGCCATCCGGGCCGCCGCTCAGGCAAATGAGGCCTTCCGTCCGCCCTTCAAAATCGGCTTCCCGCAACACCAGCCGATCACCATCTGCGGTGCGGGTATAGGCCCGACTGACCAGCCAAATGAGGTTTTGATAGCCTGTCTGTGATGCACAGAGCATCACGATTGACGGACTGGCCAACAGACCTTGTTTACCGGTCCGAGGACGCTCGGACGTGTTAGGGCTCGCGACTTCAAACACCGTCTCGAAAGTGCAGCCAATTATGGGCTGAAGACCCTTAGCGGAGGCTTTTTCCGAAAATTCGAGGGCACCGAATAAATTGGCAGTGTCTGTGATGGCAAGCGCCGGTTGTTGATCGTCGATTGCCAGATCGATGAGCTTGGCGACCGATACCGCACCTTCCTGCAGTGAATATGCAGAATGGGTGCGAAGATGGACGAACTGAGCATCCCCATTTTGATCAACGGCCATTGGACGCACCTCACAGCAAAATTAGGATCAGGACACTTACCCAGTATCAGCCATGAACCTGCTGACCTCCCCTGTCGAGGGCCCGGTGCATGAACTCACATGTGGTGACCAAAACCAAATGCCGCACCGGAGCGAGATATTACAGGGCGGTTGCGATTTGCGCCCAACTGGTCAAGCCAACGATGAAAATGCCAATGGCGGCGGCGGATGCGACTTCGCGGAAGAAAATAGACATGGCTTGCTCCTGTTCAGCGTTGCCATGTTTGTTCCATATATGTTCTCATTAAGCAAGAACAAAATAAGAACTTATTCGAAAGGCATTATTTTTCCATCCCTGAGCGTCACCACACGGTCCATTCTCGCCGCCAGTTCGTGGTTATGGGTGGCGATAAACGCCGCGACACCGCTGGTGCGCACGAGGCCTTGAAGGGCCTCGAAAACGCGGTCGGATGTGGATGGATCAAGATTGCCGGTTGGTTCATCCGCGAGCAGTAGACGCGGCCCGTTGGCGATGGACCGCGCGATGGCAACGCGTTGTTGCTCGCCGCCGGACAGTTCAGCAGGCCGGTGCCCGCCGCGCTCCGCGATGCCCAGAAACTCGAGAAGGTCGTTCGCGCGCTTCTCCGCATCCGTTTGGTCAACGCCGAGAAACATCTGAGGAATGACGATGTTTTCCATGGCCGAGAACTCAGGCAGCAAATGGTGAAATTGGTAGATGAAACCGATACTCTTGCGGCGCATTCTCGTGCGTTGACGGTCGTCCAGCTTGCCGCACGCGTCTCCGCCGATGAGCACCTCGCCGCCATCGGGGCGTTCCAGAAGGCCCGTAGTGTGCAGCAGCGTGCTCTTGCCTGCGCCGGACGGAGCAACCAGACCCACCATCTCACCGGGTTGCAGGCTCAGATCAGCCCCGCGCAACACCTCAAGTTTGCCGCGCGCCGTGTCATAAAAGCGTTCGACGCCGCGCAATTCGAGCGCCGCACTACTCATACCGAAGTGCCTCAACCGGATCGAGCGACGCCGCCCGCCAGGCCGGAAATATTGTGGCCAGAAAGGACAGCGACAACGCCATGAACAGCACCGTAAGCGTTTCACCCACATCTATCCGTACCGGGATCTCAGTGAGGAAACGGACGGTCGGATCCCACAGATTCTGACCCGTAATCCATGAGATGAAACGTTGAATCGGCTGTATCTGCCAGCAAATGAGAAGTCCGAGCGCAAAGCCCGTCAGCGTGCCAATCAGTCCTATGGAGAAGCCGGTCATGAGAAACACACGCATGATGGCATTGCGCGTTGCCCCCATGGTGCGCAGGATCGCGATGTCCCTGCCCTTGTCCTTGACCAGCATTATCAGCCCTGAAATCACGTTGAATGCCGCCACCAGCACAATGAGGGTCAGGATCATGAACATCACGTTCCGCTCCACCTCCAGCGCTTGGAAAAAACTGACGTGCCTTTGACGCCAATCCGCAACATAGATGGGGCGTTCAGCGCGGGCGAAGACGTGGTCGCGAACGGCGTCCACCTGGTCTGGATCATTCAGGAAAATTTCAATCGCGCTGACGCGGTTTTCCTGGTTGAAGTAAAGTTGCGCCTCGCCAAGGGGCATGATGACGATGGATGAGTCATATTCGCTCATTCCCATCTCAAAGATGGCGTTCACCGGATAACCCTTGTCACGGGGCGTGATGCCAAGGGGCGTTGAGTCTCCGTCGGGTGAAATGAGCCTCACCGTCTCGCCCAGCCGCACGCCCAATTTGTCCGCAAGTCCCTGCCCGATAGCAATGCCGACATTGTCCTCATTGTCGAACCCGGCAAGGGAACCCTGCATGATATTCTGAGATATGGCGTCAATCTTTTCGACGCTCTCCTCGCTCAGGCCCCGCACAAATGCATAGGTGCCATTGGGCCCAGACGAAGCGAGAGCCTGTCCATCCACCAACGGCAGAGCGTATTTCACGCCGTCAATGCCCTCCAAACGCGCTGCCACATCCGGATAATCGGTCAATTCGCCATCGGCGGGCTGCACGATCAAATGTCCGTTTAGGCCGATAATGCGGTCAAAAAGGTCAGCACGAAAGCCGTTCATGACGGCCATGACAACGATCAGGGTCGCAACACCAAGCATGATACCCGCGAAGGAGAAGCCCGCAATTATTGAGATAAACGCCTCTTTGCGGCGAGCCCGAAGGTACCGAAACGCCAACATGCGTTCAAAGGCAGAAAACGGCTTGGTGCGTCCGGGCGCGCAGCTATAGTCTACATTCAGCTCGAACGGTTCGCTCTCATTGCGCTGGTCACCACCTAGATCACTGGCTTGCGCCGCCATGTCGGCCATCAGGGCCTCCTACAGGAGTTCAGTTTGCTCCGGCCGCGAGCCGGTTCAATGTTTCGTCCAGCGACGCAGTGCTCTTGTCGCCTTCGCCGCGTTTTTTCACCTCAACTTCGCCCTTTTCTAGGCCGCGGGGGCCAACGGTGATCTGTTCGGGCACACCCACAAGGTCCATGGCAGCAAATTTCTGACCAGCCCGCATGTCACGGTCGTCCAAAAGCGGGTCCTGACCGCCAGCCAATGCAGCGCGATACAGCTTTTCAGCCGCCTCGGCGACGGCTGCGTCGTCGGGCTTCATGGAAATGATACCAAGATCAAAGGGCGCAATGGCCGATGGCCAGATGATACCGTTTTCGTCATGCCCAGCCTCGATGGCAGCCGCCGCCACCCGGCTCGGGCCGATGCCATATGAGCCCATATGAACTGAGTGCTCTTTACCGTCCGGGCCGGTCACATTCGCACCCATGGCATCGGAATATTTGGTGCCAAAATAGAAGATGTGCCCAACTTCAATACCGCGGCCCGTGGCTTGCTGTGCAGCGGGCACCCGGCTCCACTCGGCTTCGTCGTGAATTTCGTCAGTGGCGGCATAGGGCGTCGACCAATCTGCAACGGTTTTGGCCAGTGCATCGGCGTCGTCAAAGTCAGTGTTTTCGCCGGGGGTTTCCAAGCCGTTATAGTCGGTGTGGAAGAACACTTCACTCTCACCCGTATCGGCCAGAATGATGAATTCATGGCTCAGATCACCGCCAATCGGGCCCGTATCAGCGCGCATAGGTATGGCACGCAGACCCAAGCGCTCAAATGTGCGCAGATAAGCAACAAACATGCGGTGATAAGCGGTACGGGCCGACGCTTCATCCAGGTCGAAGCTGTAGGCGTCCTTCATTAGAAATTCGCGCCCGCGCATGAGACCGAAACGGGGCCGCACCTCGTCACGAAACTTCCATTGAATGTGGTACAAATTCAGCGGCAGCGACTTGTAGCTCGACACGTAGCTGCGGAAAATATCGGTGACCATTTCCTCATTGGTCGGGCCGTATAAGAGGTCCCGCTTATGGCGGTCCTGAATGCGCAGCATCTCTTTGCCATAGGCATCATAACGCCCGCTTTCACGCCACAGATCCGCGCTTTGCAGCGTCGGCATCAGAATTTCATTGGCACCGGCGCGGTTCATCTCTTCGCGGATGATGGCATTGACCTTGTTGAGAACCCGAAGGCCCAACGGCAACCAACTATAGATACCCGCCGCTTGCTGGCGGATCATCCCGGCGCGCAGCATAAGCCGGTGCGAAGCGATTTCCGCTTCCTTGGGGGTTTCCTTGAGAAGCGGCATGAAAAAGCGTGAGGCGCGCATATTGGTCTCGATTGGAGAAGTCGTGCTTCGGAGTAGCTGATTCTGCCCGCAGATGCCCGCAACAATTGCGGGAGGCAAACCTCCGAAAAAAATCAGTCTATCGGTGGGCCGACCCA
>JBCDIB010000054.1:0-10232 GCA_038749385.1 Pseudomonadota bacterium
CACTGCTTCCGCGTCCTGCGCGATAATCTGAACGTTCAACGGTTGAGCCGGATGCTGGCGCCGCAACGCACCCAAAACCTGACCGATGATGACGGTCATACGGCCACCTGAAAAACGAATCCGGGCACGCGTGGCATAGGGGTGCAGGGCGGCACCGAGTGTAGCCGCCAATCTTGAACCCAAACCTGCGTCCAGCCCTGCACGGCGCATGGCATCCACCAAGGGTGCTTCCGCTGAGAGCGTCGTTTCCTCGCCTGCCAAAACGGAAGGATTGGCCTCGATGCGGTGGGCGAGCAGGCTGAGCTCCGCACCACGATCAGGGTGTGCAGCCGCCGCTTCGCGCCATGCGGCGCGCAAATCTTCGATGGTGTCCGTGCCAGCGATGGACAGCACACCATCCTCATCGGTGGGCTCGAAGTCCAACTCCACCAATAAATTGGCCGCAGCTTCGGCGTTGACCTCGGAAATCAGATCGTTCTCAAGAGCCAGGTCGAGGGAGAAGTGGCCGCCGCTCAAACCCGTTGCTTCGCCGATCTCTCGGAACCCATGGGCCACGATGCGGGTCGTAAGTTCGTCCAGCGGGCTTGGCTCGGCGTGGCCTAACAAAGCCTCTGATGGCATCGCCAGCGGCTCAACCGGCAACCAGCGCGGAGCCAACAATGTTTCGCGCGTGATCGTGGGGCGACCGAGGGACGGCATGGGCATGAGGCGCAAGCGCTCAATGGCGACCAACGGCGTCCCATCCTCGGCGAACATGACGATGTCAGCCACAACGCTCTCTTCACTGGCATGGTGCAACACCACCAAAACGCGCCGTGCGTTGGCTTCGCCGCCGAAGAAATGGATGGTCTCTGCGCCTTGAGGCACGAAGGTTCCGGCGTCGCCCTCGCGCTTGGCCAGCAGGGCAAGAGCGGCTTGAAACGCGCCATCCAACAGGCCGGGGTGGAATGCCAAACCATGATCAGTGGGACGTTCATCTTGGAACGGTTCGCCGGGATGGCTCAAATCGGCCACAACTGTACGTTCATCCAGCGTTGCGACCCTGTCCACACACCGGAAATGCTGGCCGTATTGCAGGTCAAGCGCCTCTGTCAGTGAGTAAAGCTCACCCTTCAGAATGGTGTTGGCAGCAGCGCCGGCATTGGGCAACGTCCATCCGGCGGCGGCGCTCGGCAGGCCGGGTAGCACATTGGCGGTGGCATGGGGCCGAAAAGGGCCAAGCTGCACGGCGGGGCGAGTAAGAACCGACATAGCGCCCGAGCTTTCGTCCCAACGGGTCTCGACACTGGTGCATTCCTCGGCGCTCAGCTCCATCGGCCGCAACAGGGAAAAATCGGTCAGGCGCACCGGCGCATCCATGTCGCCACCTGCAAATATGCGGGCGGCGCTGAGCATCAGTTCCATTGTGCCTGCGCCGGGGAACAGCACCCGATTCTGCACCTGGTGGTCGGCGAGAAACGGGTAACGCAAATGGTCGATCTGGTTGCGGAACACAGCGGCAGGCGGACGGCGATCTCCCAGCAACGGGTGCGCGCGCTGGGCGGTACGCCAGATAGGACCGTCTTCGGTCAGGGAGAAGCCGTGGTGTTCGCGGTCATAAGGGTAGGCTGGCAGTTCGATGGCTGCGTCAATCTTCGGCGTGACACCGATGAATGCATCCAGTTCCACCTGGGCGCCCATGGCCCAAAAAGTGGCAATGCGCGCCTCAAGGCTTAAGGGCTTGCTGTCGTCCTTACGCGGATCTGCGATGGCGTCGATTTGTGCCACTGCAATCTCGGTCTCTGACTTCTGTGCAATGTCAGCCAAATGGCGCACGAGAATTGACTGCGGTCCAATTTCGATGAAATGGCGATGGCCGGCATCCAAGGCAGCATTCATCGCGCTGTCGAAGCTCACAGGCTCGCGCACATTATCCCACCAATAGTCGGGACCCATGACGCCGCCGGTCCATTGGCTGCCGGTCATGGTGGAAAATAGCGGCACCTTGGGTGCACTGGCTTGCAGCCCGTCAAGCAGGGCCGCCAACGGTTCCTGCACCGGCTCCATGCCCGGCGAGTGGAACGGATAATCGATACCAATATCAATGGCGCGGATGCCCTTGACTTCCATCTCGGCAACGAAGCCGTCTGTCTCACCCAGAACAGTGACGGCGGTGACCTTCTGGGAGTTCAACCCGGCAATGTGGGCGTTGAAACGGGTTTCGAGATCGTCGGCGTCCAGCGCGTCGGCCCCGGCCAGAACTGCATACATGCGGCCATCGCCGCGGGTGGTGTTTTGCGCGGCGGAGCGGGCAACCACCACCTGGCAAGCGGCCTCAAGGTCGAGGGCGCCCGCCGCAAAGGCCGCGGCAACTTCGCCCACCGAGTGGCCGATGGTTGCACCGGGGCGCACGCCGTCCGCCGCCATGCGCTCCACGTAGGCCGCTTGCAGCGCGAACAAAAGCGGCTGGCTTATGGAAGTGTCTTCAAGGTCGACCGACGTCTCTTGGTCGAGCAGCGCTTGCAGCGGATCGAAGCCCAGTTCGGGTTCTAGGATGGCCGCCACTTTGGCAAAAGCTGCGCGGAACTTGTCGTCGGTTTGCAGAGCTTGACGGCCCATGCCGGGGCGCTGGGAACCGTTACCCGAAAAGACAAAAACCGGACCAAGTTCCGTATCGCCGGCCACAACATGGCCAGTCACCCATTGTCCGTCTGCGGGCAGACGCACGGCTCGCTGCGGCGCATCCTCAAGTCGCGCGGCCAAAGTGCCGGCCAATCGTGGATCAACACCGCTCTTGGTTCCGGTCTCGGCCAAGGCATCAAAGTCTGCACACCGCGCTTCGAGGGCATCATCACTCCACGCACTTGCCACCAGACGCAGCGGCGGTGCTCCTTTTGGCATGGCGACCGGCGCATAATTTGGCCTTGAATGTTCACCCGGGGCTTCCAGCACCATGGACCCGTTGACGCCACCGAAGCCGAACGAGTTGAGCCCGATCATGCGGCGCTTTGAGAAATCTTCCGGGCTGGCTTCCTCGACGACTTGGATGTTCCAATCGTCGAAGGGGATGGCTTCGCTGGGGGTCTTGAAGTTGGCTTGAGGCAGCAATTGATTGGTGCGGAATGAAGCCAGCACTTTGCCCAAGCCCGCCATACCAGAAGCCGGCTCAAGATGCCCGACATTGCCTTTGACCGAGCCGATGGGCACGGGAACCGAGCGCCCGCTGCCAACCGCGGATCCTATGGCCCATGCTTCGGCTGGGTCACCCACGGGTGTGCCCGTGCCATGGGCTTCGAAATAGGCAAAATCTTCGGCCCCGACGCCGGCCTTTTCCATCTGATCGGCGATGAGCTTGGCCTGCGCCTCGCGCTTGGGAAACGATACCAGATTGTTGTGGCCGTTGTGGCTGATGCCGGCGGAGCGGATGATCGCCTGAATGGGATCACCATCGCGCAGGGCCGCGTCGAGGGGTTTCAGCAACGCAACGCCGGCGCCCTCACCACGCGTGTAGCCATCGGCCTTTTCGTCAAAGACGTGGCACTCGCCGGTGGCCGACAGCATGTTGGCCCCGGCAAAACCCACAAAACTCATGGAGTTTAGCAAGACCGACACGCCGCCGATAAGCACCATTTCCGTCTCGCCGCTCTGCAGCGACTTCAAACCTGCATCGATGGCCACGAGGGACGATGAGCACGCCGTATCCACGGGCGTATTGGGTCCGTTCCATCCGAACACATGGCTGATGCGGTTGGACACGAGCGACTGGGTGGTGCCCGTCATGAAATAGCTGTCGCCGGCCAACGAATCCTGGCCGTACAGAAAACCGGCATCAATTGAGGACACACCCATAAACACGCCAATGTCCCGCCCCTCCAATGCCTTTCGGGAATAGAGCGTTTGCTGCACCGTCTCGTGGGTTAGTTCCAGCAACAGCTTTTGCTGCGGGTCCATCTGGTTGGCTTCACGGCGATTGATGCCAAACGGACGCGGATCAAAGGTCTGGGGATCACCGTCAATCAGGCCTGCATGATTCGCATAGGTGTAGCCCCGGCGTGCCCGGTCCGGATGATAGTTCAGATCATGGTTCCACCGGTCGTTGCCGATGGGGCTGATCTGGCTCTTTTTTGCTGCCAGTGCAGTCGCAATATCATCCAGCGAGGCCATGTGTTTGGGCAGGCGGAACGATGATGCAATGATGGCAACTGGCTTCATGCGACGCACGCCGGCGATACCGGCCTCCGAACTGGAAATGCCACGTCTGCTGGCCATCATAGGCCGTGGGCACGCTGCACTTCATTTGCTAGCGCGAAGCAGTAGCGTGCACACGCCGATGTGAAAAGCCCCGCTCTCCAAAGGATCACGGGGCTCCTACACTTAAGTGCGCTATTGGCTAGCTGCGCAGAACATCGGGCGGACTAGATGGCCAGATATTCGTGGCGCAGCTCTTCATTGTCGAGCACCTCTTTGGCGGTGCCTTCAAACGCGACTTCGCCCATATCTACGATGATGGCGCGATCGGCCAATTGAAGGGCTGCAACGGCATTCTGCTCAACGATAATTGTCGTGATGCCCAAAGCCTTCACGTCGGCAACGATCTTCTCAATTTCCTGCACAATGACCGGCGCAAGGCCCTCATAGGGCTCGTCGAGGAGCAACAGCTTGGTATCACGCACCAGCGCACGGGCCACTGCAAGCATTTGCTGCTCGCCACCGGACATGGTGGTGCCCTCCTGCGTACGGCGTTCAGCCAAGCGCGGGAAACTTTCGTACACCCGTTCGATTTCCCAACCTTTGGAACCGGAAACCTGGGCCAGTTGCAGGTTTTCCTCCACGGTCAGCCCCTGAATGATCCGGCGATCCTCAGGCACAAGCTGAATGCCAGCATTGGACGCCTCATGGGACTTTAGCTTGTGCATGGGTTGGCCCTGGAGCCAGATCTCACCGCGCTTGAGTTCCGGATCATCGAGGCGCGCTATGGTGCGCAGGGTTGACGTCTTGCCCGCACCGTTACGCCCCAGAAGAGCGACGATCTCACCCTCACTGACATCAAAGGAGATGCCTTGCACGATGTAGCTCTCGCCATAATAGGCATGGACATCGCGCATGGAAAAGAACGGCGCATCATTGCCAGACGTGTCGGTCTTGGCGGCGATATTTGGGTCGATAGCATTCATTCGTGGGCTCCCCCAAGATAGGCTTCTTGCACGCGTGGGTCTCCGCGCACGTCGTCTGGCGCGCCTTCGGCAATGATGTGCCCCTGAGCCAGCACGGAAATTGTGTCGGCGAGGCTGAACACCACGTGCATATCGTGTTCGATGATAACCATGGTCATGCCGCGGGCCCTGATCTTCTTGATAAGATCAATGGTCCGGTTCGTGTCGTGGCGGCTCATACCGGCGGTTGGCTCGTCGAGCAGCAGCAGGCGCGGGTGCTGGATCAGGCACATAGCCAACTCCAGGCGGCGCTTGTCCCCCCGGGACAGAGAACCTGACGTGTCGAAACGACGTTCAAACAGACCCACATCCTCCAGGATGTGTTCAGCCTCTTCGCGCAGGCTCGTCTCCTTGGACAAAGCCGAGATCGCATTGAACGTGAACTCGCCATCGCGCTTGGCAAAAGCCGGCACCATGACATTTTCCAAAAGGCTCAGATCGGTGAAGATTTCTGGAGTTTGAAAAACGCGGCTGACGCCCAACTGATTTATCTCGTGGGGCTTCTTGCCGGTGATCACCGTGCCGTCGAACGTCACGGACCCGGAGTCCGGTTCCAGACGCCCCACACACACGTTCAGCATGGTGGATTTACCGGCTCCGTTGGGGCCAATAATTGCGTGGGTCTTGGCTTCTTCGACGCTCAAATCGAGGTCGCGGAGGGCCTTGAGGCCACCGAAGCTCTTTTGAACATCGGCGACGTGAAGCACCACGTTGTGGTCGTAGGTTACCATGGTGCGCTCCCTATTCGGCAGGCTGGGCTTCGGAAACCGAAGCTGGCGAAGTTGCGGTTGTCGGGCCCGATGTCTGGTCTGGCTTGGTCTTGCGACGGCGGAACACACCACCGATACGCTGGAAGCCTTCCATAACGCCGCCGGGCAGGAAGATGACGACGAGCATGAACATCAGCCCCAGTGTCAGGTGCCAGCCCTTACCGATGAAGGGATAGACGAGGGTAACAAGCAGATCCTGCAGGCCTTCGGGGAAGACGGCGAACCATTCGTAGAGCAGGTTTTCGTTGATCTTGGAGAAGATGTTCTCGAAATATTTGATCAAACCTGCGCCCAGGACCGGGCCGATAAGTGTACCGGCACCGCCGAGAATGGTCATGAGAACCACTTCGCCAGAGGCCGTCCACTGCATGCGCTCGGCGCCGGCCAGCGGGTCCATGGCCACCATCAAGCCCCCCGCCAAACCGGCATAGGCACCGGAGATCACAAAGCAGGCCAACATATAAGGGCGGGTGTAGATGCCCGTATAGTTGAGGCGGTTCTGGTTAGATTTGATAGCCCGCAACATCATGCCAAAGGGTGAGCGGAAAATGCGGATCGCGACATAAAAAGCGATGAGCATAACGAAGGCGCACAGATAGTAGCCCACGTTAAACGTCCACAGCCAGTCGCCAACCCGCAGCAGATAGCTCGAACGCATCTCAAGACCAAAGAGCGATGGCGCTGGAATGTTGCTGCCGGCAGCTACGGCTGAATCCAGAATGCGAGGATCGCTAAGCTGTGTCTGAAGGCCGGTCTCACCGCCTGTAATCGGGGTCAGAACCGACGCCGCCAGGGCAAACGCCATCTGCGCGAAGGCAAGGGTGAGGATGGAGAAATAGATACCCGACCGGCGCAGCGAAATGTAACCGATCACCACCGACACAAGGCCCGCCACCAAAGTTGATATGAGGATAGCTGGAATGACGTTGATGGACAGCAGCTTGAGCATCCACACTCCGGCATAGGACCCTATGCCCAGGAACGCCGCGTGGCCGAAGGACAGGTAGCCCGTGAGGCCGAACAGGATGTTGAAGCCAATGGCGAAGACGCCAAAGATGACGAAGCGCTGCATCAGATCCGGGTAACCCGCATTGAACTGCGCCAGTGCGCTGCCTTCCGGGAATGGATTGAGAAAGATGGGTGCGAACACAAGCAGCACCAGGACGAGCAGCAGGATCTGAACGTCGCGTTTTTGAAGTCCGAGCATGTTTATTCCTCCATCACGCCGCGGCGGCCCATGAGCCCGCGGGGGCGAGTGAGCAGAATTACGATGGCAGCAAGGTAGATAACGATCTGGTTGATGCCGGGAATGGCTTCGATGACACCCTGAAGCGATGCGAAGCTTTCAAGGATACCCAGCAGGAAGCCTGCCAGCACGGCACCGGGCAGCGAGCCCATACCGCCTACCACCACCACCACAAAGGAGATGACGAGGAAGTCCATACCCATGTGATAGTTCGGCGAGTTGATGGGGGTGTACATAACCCCGGCCAGCCCTGCCACCGCTGCTGCAATCCCGAACATAATGGTGAAGCGTTTATCGATATTGATACCGAGCAGACCCACCGTTTCGCGGTCCGCCATACCGGCACGGACGACCATGCCAAAGGTGGTGAACTGCAGGAAGGCAAACACGGCACCGATCAGCACGAGGGCGAACAGGAAGTAGATGATGCGCCAGTAGGGATATATGATCGCGCCGGGCGTTGCGCCGAGCATGGCACCGAAGTCGAACGAACCGAACAGAGCATCAGGTGCGGGCGTGGGGATTTGGTTGGCACCGAAATAGTATTTTATGATTTCCTGCAGCACGATGGCCAGGCCAAACGTGACCAAAATCTGGTCGGCATGGGGACGCTTGTAAAAGTGGCGGATAAGACCGCGCTCCATGGCGATGCCGATGGCCACCATGACCGGAATGGCAAAGATAATCGCCAGCGGCACAGACCAATCGATAATCAGCGAACCCGCAGCCTCGCCGAACCAATCGTTCACGTAGGGCACATCCACCTTAAGCGGATTGCCCAGGAAGTCCGTGCGGGTTTCGTCGATCACTTCGCGGGACAGTGACAGGATGCGCGCCAGCGTGACGGCGCAGAACGCGCCAAGCATGAACAACGCGCCGTGGGCGAAGTTCACCACACCAAGGGTGCCGAAAATCAGCGTCAGACCAAGGGCGATAAGCGCATAGGCGCTGCCCTTATCCAAGCCATTCAAAATCTGAAGGATGAACTGATCCATGTTCTGCCCTTTGCCTTAACAGCGTTTGATTGCGTTTGCCGCTTGGCACTGTGCCGCCGCGTGGTTTTCAAACCAGTGGCACCTGCCGTGAAATGATATTGGTCACCGCGCCTATTTAAACCGGCTAAGCCCGAAGGCCCGACCGTTCAGCCGAAGCGCGCGCGGGAGTGCGACTTCAACTTCTGGAAGTCCGCCCCCGGCCGAAGCCGGAAGCGGAAATTTGGAACCCTGCGCGCCCCGCGCAGGGGAAGCCAACTTATGCGCCTGGGTTACAGGAGCCCAGTTCACCACCGAAGATGGAAGCGTCATAGGTAACCTGCGCAGCAGGCGTGACTTCCACGATTTCGAGAAGGTCGAATTCGTTTTCTGGGTTCTCTTTACCCTTCACAACCAGCACATCCTTGAAGCACTGGTGGTCTTCGGCACGGTACAATGTTGGACCATTGCCCAGGCCGTCGAACTCGAGACCTTCAAGCGCTTCGCCAATGCCGCATGGGTTGAATGTACCAGCCATTTCAGCTGCTTGCGCGTATAGCAGCGTCTGCACATAGCAGGTGTGCGCAGCCTGTGAGGGCGGGAAGCCATACTTGGTTCCGAAGGACTTGGTAAAGGCTTTGGAAGCCTCGTCCGGCAGCGACCAGTGCCAGTTGGTCGAGCCGAAGATGCCCTTAACGTTGTCGCCAGCACCCTTCGCCATCAGACGAGAGTAGAGCGGCACAACGATCTGGAAGTCCTGGCCGTTGGCTTGCGCCTCACGAAGACCGAACTGCACGGCAGAGGTCAGCGAGTTGACCATGTTGCCGCCATAGTGGTTCAGCACCAGCACGTCAGCGCCGGAATTGAGCACGGGAGCCACGTAGGACGAGAAGTCAGTCTGTGCAAGCGGTGTTTTGACTGCGGCAACTGTTTCCCAGCCAATGGCTTCCGTCGACGTACGGACAGCTTCTTCTGTGGTGTAACCCCAGTTGTAGTCAGCTGTCAGGTGATAGGCCTTACGATTGTTGCCGTAGTTGGCGCCGAGGATCGGAGCCAGGGCCGCGCCAGACATGTAAGAGTTGAAGAAGTGACGGAAACCGTTGGCCTTCTTGTCCTTACCGGTGGTGTCGTTGGAGTGGGTCAGACCGGCCATGAAGATGATGCCCGCTTCCTGGCAGAGAGCCTGCACTGCCACGGCCACGCCGGAGGACGAGCCGCCGGTGATCATGATGGCGCCGTCTTTTTCGATCATCGAACGGGCCGATGCACGGGCAGCGTCCGGCTTGGTTTGAGTGTCGCCTGTGACGTACTCGACCTTTTTGCCCAGAATGCCATTGCCGGTCAGGGCGTTCTTGCCACCACCAACTGTAAAGGTTGGGATCATGCCGCCATCGCCTTCACCGTTGAGGTGCTCGACAGCAAGCTCGTAGGCGCGGAGCTCGTCGGCGCCCTCGTCGGCGTATGGGCCGGTTTGTGGCACGTTGAAGCCCAGGGTAACTGTGTCGCCCTGCGGAGCGTTCAAATAGCCAGCGTGAGCTGCACCATTAGCGCCATTGATCAGAAAATGAGGGGTTGCTAGGGCTGCACCGGCAACGGCACCGCCTTTAAGTACCGTACGACGACCGACGGTGTTTTTGGTCTCAGACATGTAATTCCTCCCAAAGGATACTGCGTTCAGTTGCCCCTATCACCGCGCCTTCCAACTCCGGACTGTCATCCGACGTTTTTGGCCGAACCACAAAGGGGCAACACCCCTGCTTTGTGGACGGTGGGCAGCCACACTCCTCCATGCGGCAGCCTTAACAGAACTTCACGCTATTGAGCGCCCCTCCCTTCGTCCATAAGACCTTAGGTGAAAGTGGCGTTGGACCTTCAAAACCGATGCTCGATCTTCCACACTGACGTGAAATTTGCGGACACACTCCATGACATACCAGATCCACCGCCCAACCTTGGGTGTGTGCTATTACCCGGAGCACTGGCCAGAGAGCCAATGGGCCGATGACGCAGCCCAAATGGCGGCGGTGGGCATAAGTCATGTCCGCATCGGCGA
>JBCDIB010000055.1:0-10154 GCA_038749385.1 Pseudomonadota bacterium
AGTGTAGGCGTTGGCGCGGGTTAGCCTGTCGCCCAACTGCTCCACCTGGCTCGCCTGGCGTTGCAACTGTTCACGCAACTGGCGCGGGCGCAGCACAGTGCTGAGACGGTCGAAGGCCGCGCGTTTCGCCGCCACATTGGCACGCAGAGCAAGGCCGTGACGGGCGGCCACCTGATCGAAGCGCTGGCGCGGCACTTCCAGCACACGCTCGGGAGACGCTACCGCGCGGGCCAGCGGGCGCAGGGCATTGCGGCGCATGTCTAGAAGGCGTGTGGAGGCTCCGGCCAGCCGCGCGCCGGTTTGGCTCACAGCAGCCAGAAGATCCGCACGCACGGGCACCGCCATTTCAGCCGCCCCAGTGGGTGTCGGCGCGCGCACATCGGAGGCATAGTCTATCAGCGTCCAGTCGGTCTCATGGCCCACCGCCGAGATAAGCGGCAGCTCACTTGCAGCTGCGGCGCGCACCACGGCTTCTTCGTTAAAGCCCCACAGATCCTCCAGACTCCCGCCACCCCGAGCGACGATGATGATATCCGGGCGGTCAGCGGGCGGCAGGGCATTCAGTCCGGCAATGCCGTTGGCCACTTCCACTCCGGACGTTTCCCCCTGCACGCGCACGGGCCACACCGTCACCCGCACGGGAAAACGGTCCGCCAACCGGTGCAGCACATCGCGGATGACTGCGCCTGTTGGAGATGTGACCACGCCGATATGGCGCGGCATGTAGGGCAGCAATTGCTTGCGCTCTTCAGAAAACAGGCCTTCTGCCGCCAGCTTGCGCTTGCGCTCTTCGAGCAACGCCATAAGCGCACCTGCCCCGGCAGGTTCAAGGCTGTCGATGACAATCTGATATTTCGACTGGCCGGGGAACGTGGTCAGTTTGCCCGTGGCAATGACTTCAAGTCCCTGCTCTGGTTGCACCTTCAGGCGCGCGGCGACGCCTTTCCAGATAACCCCGGCGATCACAGCCCGGTCGTCCTTCAAGTCCAGATAAACATGCCCTGAGCCAGGCCGCGAAACCCGACCCAGTTCGCCCCGCACGCGCACATTTCCAAACGTGTCTTCAACGACTTTCCGCAACGTGCCGGACAGCTCGGAAACGGTGAATTCAGGAGCGTTGGTGGCTTCAGTTTTCAAAAATGATTCGGACATACAGCCAAGCTAAAGGCTCTACGCAGAAAACTCTATTTCGACTTCCTGGTTTCGGCAGACCGTTCGCGTCGTTTGCGGGCGCGGGCATGGGCCACTTTCTGCAAGTCCTCGGCTTCGTCATATTCGTCGACGATTTCTGCCCCCAACAATGTCTCCAGCACGTCTTCCATGGTGATCAGACCAGCGGTGCCGCCATATTGATCCTCGACCAACGCGATGTGGGCATCATTGTCCATCAAAAGGTCGAACAAACTGTCGAGGTCTGTGTCCTCCGGCACGCGCTGAATGTCGCGGGAAAAGTCCGCCACAAACCGGTCCTTTTCACCGCCCAGGGCGGCCAGCAGCAATTCCCGCGTCAGCACGAAGCCCTTCACATCATCGATCGTTTCGCCGGTGACCAAGAGCCGCGACAAAGGGAAACTGTCTTTATTGTCCACAACATCGCCGACGGTGTTCTGCCCCGGCACATGCTCGATGACGGTGCGGGGCGTCATGACCTCGCTGGCCGCGATCTCAGGCATCCGAAACAGGTTTGCAACCACACGGGTTTCATCTTCCTCCACAACACCCAGGCGTTGGCCGGCGGTCGTGAGAGCTGTAATTTCTTCACGGGACACTTCAGAGTTTTTGGCCCCTTGGGTCAAAAGACGGGTGAGCATCTGGCTCATCCAGACCAAGGGGAGCTGGATGAAAATGAGCCATGGCAACACGCGCACCGCAAAAGGCGCGAGGCCACGCCAATAGGTCGCGCCCAGGGTCTTGGGCACAATTTCCGATAAAATGAGAATGCCCAGCGTCAATACGGCCGAAAACACCCCCACTCCAAAATCGTCAAAAACCAGAGCAGCCTGCGCCCCGGCCCCCGTTGCGCCAACCGTGTGGGCAATGGTGTTAAGCGACAGGATGGCCGCCAATGGCCGCTCAATATCCCGGCGCAACCCTCGCAGCCTGTCCGCCAATTGGGGACGTTCTGCCTCGGCGGCTTCGACAAATGATGGTGTGATGGACAGGAGAACAGCTTCGAGAATAGAGCAGAGAAAGGACACCCCAATGGCGAGGGCAACGAAGATTATCAGCAGTGTCATGGCGTCGGGGTTGGTCCGGGTTTCGTGTCGGTAGCCTTCCATATAGCCCGCCTGCGCGCTGATCACAGGTCGAACTTGCCACTTGTTAGCGCTGCATCAGTCGCTGCTGGTCTTCAACCAAACTGAACCGCGCCTAAGCGGTTCTTATTCGACCGGCGGCCTTGCGGAGCCTAGAGCGAATATATGCCTGAAGCCGCCGCCCACACTGAGGTCAAATTCCACCCTGCCCGCCCAGGCATGTCTTGGTCGGACTACGGGCTTTACGCGGCTGTTGTCCTAGCCTGGTCGTTCTCGTGGTACCCGCTGAAAATACAGGCGGAGAGTGGGGTTTCGGTTCCGTCTTCGCTGGTCTGGCGCTTCATCGGGGCGGGATGTCTGATGCTGATCTGGACGCTTATGTCGCGTAAATCGCTGCGGTTTGACGGCCGTCAGCATCTCAGGTTTGCGGCGTTGGGCGTGTTTCTGTTTTCGACCAATTTTCTTTTGTTCTACCTCGGTGCCAGTCAGGTGCCGTCGGGGCTTTTGTCTGTGGTGTTCTCGCTGGCTTCTATCTTCAACTCGGTGCTTATGTTCCTGATCTACCGCGAAAGGCCGTCGTCGATGCTTCTGCTGGCTGGTGCGATGGGCTTCTCCGGGCTGGCGCTGCTGTTCTGGCCGCAGATTGCGGGGCAGGAATTTTCGCTGGCTGTGTTGGGGGCACTGGGTCTGTGCGTGGGCGGCACGCTTTGCTTTTGCACCGGCAATCTTTTGTCTGCCGACACGCGCAAGCGCGGTGTGCCGCTATTGCCCATGACGACCTGGGGCATGTTTTACGGCGCATGCTGGGCAGCGTTTCTGACATTGGCGAGCGGGCAGAATTTCGGCTTTCAGTTCACCACCAGCTATATCGGCAGTCTGGTTTTCCTGATCGTGGTGTCATCTTTCATTGCGTTTGCAGCTTATCTGACGCTGCTCAACCGTATCGGCCCTGCCCGGGCAGGCTATGCAACTGTTCTGTTTCCAGTGCTCGCACTCATCGTCTCAAGCGTGATGGAGGACTATCGGTTCACCACACCTGGACTTGCCGGTCTGGCTCTGGTGCTCGCTGGAAATTGGCTTGTGCTGCGGGCAAAATAGCCGCGTATGGGCACGCGGTTCCAGCATGGACTTGGCGGCAGGCCGGTTGTAAATCTGCGGCAACTTTAGGGAGCTGTCGCCATGTCCGCCATCACAAGCATCGAAGATTTACGCGAATTGGCGGAGCGCCGTGTGCCACGCATGTTCTACGATTATGCCGATGCGGGCTCGTACACAGAAGGCACCTATTTCGACAATGAAGCCGCCTTCGAGCGGCAGAAGCTGCGCCAGCGCGTGGCGGTGAACATTGACGGTCGCTCGGTGAAAACCAAGATGATCGGCGAAGAGGTTGCCATGCCGGTGGCACTAGCCCCCGTTGGACTGACGGGCATGCAGCACGCCGATGGCGAGATCCTTGCGGCGCAAGCGGCGGAAGAGTTCGGCGTGCCCTTCACCCTTACCACCATGAGCGTTTGTTCCATCGAAGATGTGGCAGAGAACACCAAGAAACCGTTCTGGTTTCAGCTATACGTCATGCGCGACCGGGGCTTTTCCAAAAGCCTGCTGGACCGCGCCAAAGCGGCGGGCTGTTCCGCGTTGGTGCTAACGCTTGACTTGCAAGTGCTGGGACAGCGCCACAAAGATATTAAGAACGGTCTGTCAACGCCGCCAAAGCCAACGCTGCCAGTGCTAATGAACTTAGCCACCAAGCCGCGTTGGCTGATGGCAATGGCGAAGACCAAGCGCCGCACCTTTGGCAATATTGTCGGCCATGCGCCCGGCGTGACCAATATGACGTCACTGTCCGAGTGGACCCATGAGCAGTTCGACCAGTCGCTCAGCTGGGAGAGCGTTGAGTGGATCAAAAAGCACTGGGACCGAAAGCTTATCCTCAAGGGCATCAATGACGTCGAGGACGCAAAAATCGCCGCTGATATCGGCGCAGACGCGATCGTGGTGTCGAACCATGGTGGCCGCCAGCTGGACGGTGCATTGGCCAGCTATGATGTGCTGGGCGACATTGTGGACGCGGTGGGCGACCGCATAGAAGTGCACATGGATTCAGGTATCCGCTCAGGCCAGGATATATTCAAGGCTGTTGCCATGGGCGCAAAAAGCACATTCATCGGCCGCAGCTATATTTATGGCCTGGGCGCTATGGGCAAAGCCGGAGTGACCAAAGCCCTCGAGATCATGCACAAGGAACTCGACATCACCATGGGCCTATGTGGCGAAACGGATATCGAAAATGTCGGCCGCCACAATCTCGTCATGCCGGAGCACGGTCGGAACCGCTAGGCTCAGGACGTGCCGGAACGGCGGGTGCGATTGTCGGCCGCGGAATAGATTGCAGCCAAGCGTTTTGCCTCTGCGGCATCGAAGGCCTTCTGCGCTTTGTCATGTTTTCTAAGAATGGCTTTCACGGTGCGCTCCACCCGCTTGTCCAGCGTTTTGCAAGTCTTGGACGGGGACAGCCCGCGCAGGGTGCGCTCCATGTCCCGGGCGGCGGCTTCCGCAATTCGCACATGGGTTTTTTCATGCCAGCGGGCATAGCGCTGTAAATTGTTGAAGGCGGCTCGCAATCCGGGTTCAGAGCCCGCGCGTTGGGTCCAGCGCGGCAAAGTAATGTTGGCGATGACCTGAATGGCCGCATTTGAGACGCGGCATCCATCTGCACGCTCTCGGAAGCTGATATCGACGGGCTTAAAGCGGATGGCAGCTGACGCCAGCGCGTGACCCTTGGCCGGACCCTTGAGACGGATTTGCCGGTCGAGCTGAGCGCCTGTGGAGCCTTCCAAATCATAATAACCGGTGGTGACTTGGCTAGTTGTGCAGGCCGTCAACAACAGCGCTGCCGCGATCAAAAAATAGGGCTTCATAGATCTAAACTCCGGCAACCAGCGCATGCGCCCTGCCAAACAAGCGCGGCGGGGCGCGTATGTCCACAATGTGCACTTCAATTTAATGTTGTTGGTGCAAGCGTGCCACGTGGCAAATGCTGCGCATCGCAAACCAGAATGGCGGATAGAAATTTGCTTTTTTCAACGCTCTGCTTGCGTTACGTCACGCCTATGACGCCAAGACTCAGCCAATTTGTTCAAGCGGGACGCATTTCTATTCTGGCGGCGGCATTAACGTTTGCATTGCCTGACACAAGCCGGGCACAAACCGCGACACCAGCCGCACCACCGAGTTATGCGGCATGCAGCGCGGCGTTTCACAAAGACCTTGTGCGCATCAATTTCACGCTGGCGGAGCCTCTGCGCGAAGCTGTGTTGGCCGGGCGAAAGCGCGACAAAAGCAAACCGCGCGATCTGACGTTGCCTGTGCCTAGAGCCGACCGTCCCAAAGAATTGAGACAGGCGATAAATTATGCGTCGCGGTCCGCCCGGTCCCAAGGGTCTGACAGCTGGCTGCGGGCCGAGGGCGGACGGTGGCTTACCGATCAGATTTCCGTTGGTCTTGTTCGCTATACCGGCCAGCCGGAAAGTCCCTTTCTGTGCACCGGAATGGATGCCTATCTGGGCTATCTGGAGCCGCACCAGAAAAAGCTGACCCGCATAAATGATACCCGCAAAGGCCACATGGATGTGGCTTTGGCCGCCATTGATCCGGCATTTGAAACGGCTTGGCTGTCCATGCGTCCGATCCCCCTGCCAAAGTTTCGGCCGGCACCTGCGGTGACCGAAATCCCGTCCAGCGCGACATCACCGCTGAAGGGCGAAGCGATCCGCACAGGGTCTGCGGCGGACGAACCGGTGCAGGATCTAGACGAAACGACCACGGGCAGCGTCGAAATCCCAGTGGACGACCCGGACCTGCCGCCGCTCACCGAGCCGGAAGGACAATTCGAAATTGCAGCTCTGAGCGATGTTGCCACCGCACTTCCTGTTCTGCATGCGCGGCTAATCGAAACCGGTAACCTACCCGCTGACACGCCTTCCCCTTTGGCAGATACGGGGTTTGACCCCATCGCCATAATCGCAAACGCGCGGAGCTGGGTGCGGGGCAAGGCTCCCGCCATCACCAATCCGCTGGTGCGCCGCCAAATGTTGTCCGCGCTTTCTGCCTACGAAGTTGCGGCGCTGATAGACACCAATGCCTATGGCCTGCGGATCGTTGAAGAACGCATGGGCAGCACGTTTAACGCCATACGCGCATCGCACCAGAAGCACTGCGGCTGCCAATAGTCGATCAATCTTCGCGCTTTAATTGGTGCGCTGCCGCGCGCGGCTGAGCAGGCTGCCGACAATCACACCGCTGGCAACCATGACAATCAGTATTGTCGAAATGGCATTGATTTCCGGCGTGACCCCCAGCCGTACCTGACTGTAGATGCGCATGGGCAGGGTGGTGGACCCCGGCCCCGACACGAAACTTGCAATCACCAAATCATCCAGCGACAGCGTGAACGCCAGCACCCAGCCCGACAGGATCGCTGGCCAGATGATCGGCAGCGTAATCTTGAAAAACACGCGACCCGGCGGGCACCCAAGATCCATCGCCGCCTCTTCCAAGGATCGATCAAAATCCTGCAGGCGCGCGCGCACCACCACGGCGACATAGCACATGGCGAAAGTGGTGTGGGCCAGTGTTACGGTCAGTAGGCCGCGATCCACGGCGAGCGCCACAAACAGCAGCAGCAATGACAGGCCGGTGATGACTTCGGGCATAACCAGTGGCGCAAAAATCATGCCGTGGAAGAGGCCACGACCACGAAAACCCTGGCTTCGCACCAGCGCCATGGCCGCCAGCGTGCCCAGCACAACTGCGGCGGTTGCCGCCAAAAGACCGATACGAAGCGTCACCCAGACCGATGCCAGCAATTGCTCATTATCCAGCAGTTCGCGGTACCAGCGCAGCGAAAACCCGCTCCACACCGTGACCAGCTTGCCGTCGTTGAAGGAGTAAACCACCAGCACCAGAATGGGCAGGTAGAGCAGTGCAAGACCAAGCGTGATGGCCGTCACATCCCATTTCGACCAGGCTTTCATGACCCATCGCCCTGACGCTGCTCTGCACGGAATTGAGCATTCTGAAAGATGGCGATGGGCACGACCAGTGCCAACAGCAAGATGATCGCCACTGCAGACGCCACCGGCCAATCACGATTGTTGCGAAACTCCTGCCAGATGGTCTTGCCTAGCATTTGCGCGTTCTTGCCGCCGAGTAAATCGGGGATAACGAACTCACCCAGCGCCGGAATAAACACCAGCATGGAGCCGGCGATGATACCCGGCAGAGCCAGCGGCACGATGAGTTTCCAGAACCGCTGAAACGCATTGGCACCGAGGTCAGCCGCCGCTTCCAGCAGCGTGCCGTCGATCTTGTCCAGCACCGCAAACAAAGGCAGCACCATGAACGGTAGATAGGTATAAACGATGCCGATATAGACCGCGATCTGGGTGCCGCCGATGGCCAGGGGTTCGTCAATCGCGCCAACCCAAAGCAAAAGCTGGTTGAGCAGCCCCTCCCGTTTGAGGATGCCGATGAGCGAATAGACACGGATCAGAAATGACGTCCAGAACGGCAGGATGATGGCGATGAGCAGAATGCCCTTCCACCGGGTTGGGGCACGGGCGATGGCCAGCGCCATGGGAAAACCGATCATTAGCGCAAGTGCCGTGGAAATGGCCGCGATCTGCAGGCTTATGAGAAAGCTCTTCCAATAAAGGTCATCGCCAGCGATCCAGCGGTAGTTATCGAGCGTGAAGCTCTGCGCCTTCTGCCACCATATGTTCAGCGGCTCAGCGAAGGAAAAGTCCGGCAGATAAGGCGGAATCTTGAGCGCGACCTCCGACAGGGAAATCTTGAACACCAGCAGGAACGGCACGAGGAACAACACCAGCAGCCACGCATAGGGCAAAGCCACCGAGGCGAAGCGGCCCAACCGATACATCGAACGACCGCTGCGCCCGTTCATGAGAGAAGCAGCGTTCCGGCGCTGGGGGCAAAGGTGATGCGCACCGCCTCTTCCCATGTAAGCGGATTTTGCACCGTGCGGGAGCGATTGAGGATAGATGCGCGCATTATATGGCCATCGGCGATGCGGGCATTGTAGAGCGTCATGTCGCCAAGATAGCCAATGTCCCACACCTCACCCTCAAGGCAGTTGGCGGCGGGGGCCGGACCATCTTCCGACGGGCGAACAATGTCCATCTTCTCGGGCCGTACAGCTACCCAAGCGGTGGTACCGACCGCAGGCTCTTTTGTGGATTGCACGATTAAGCGGCCGTGGGCACCATTCAGCGTCACCAGCCCATCGCTCACACTCTCCACCTTGCCTTCGAGGATGTTGATGGATCCGATGAACTCCGCAACGCGGCGGCTGGCGGGCTCTTCATACAGCTCAGCGGGCGTTGCGATTTGGTCCACCGCTCCGTTGCGCATAACGGCGATCCGGTCCGCCATGGTCATGGCCTCTTCCTGGTCATGGGTCACAACGACGAACGTCAGGCCAAGACTTTCCTGCAGATCAGCCAGTTCGTACTGGGTTTCTTCGCGCAGTTTTTTGTCGAGGGCACCCAAAGGTTCGTCCAGCAGCAGAACTTTCGGTTGCGGTGCGAGCGCGCGGGCCAGCGCAGCACGCTGACGTTGCCCGCCGGACAATTGGTGGGGTTTGCGGGCGCCAAACTCCTGCAACTTCACCAGCGTGAGCATCTCTTCGACACGCTGGGCAATCGCTCTGTTTTCCATGCGTGCCTGTTTCAGCCCAAACGCAACATTGTCGGCCACACTCATATGTGGAAACAGAGCGTAGGATTGAAACATCATGTTCACCGGCCGCTTGTGGGGCGGCACGGCGGACAGGTTCTGTCCATCGAGCCAGACTTCGCCCTGAGTCGGCGCTTCAAACCCCGCCAACATGCGCATGAGGGTTGTCTTGCCGCAGCCTGACGGACCGAGGAGACAGAAAAACTCCCGCTCGTAAATGTTGAGCGAAAGGTCGCTAACCGCTACCGCATCGCCGAAACGCTTGGTGACATTGCGAAACTCGATGAATGGCTTGGCAGCCGCATCGTCCCATGGCGCAAAACCCCGGCGCACAGCGCCGAGGCTCGTTTTCGCCACCACGACCGAGCGCCCGGACTGCCGTTAGCTGCCGGTTGTCACGCGTTGCCAGAGGCGGGTCACAACCCGCTGTGTGCGCTGGTCATAGGGCAGCTTGGTGAACAGCTTAGCTTCGGTTTCTGCGTCAGGATAAACTGATGGATCGCCAATCAGATCCTCCTCGAGCAGTGCTTGGGACGCCTTGTTGCCGTTGGCGTAATAAACGTAATTTGTCGCCTTCGCGATGGCTTCCGGCTTCATCATGAAGTTAACGAACTCATAGGCCTCTTCGGCATTAGGCGCATCGGCAGGGATGGCCATTTGGTCAAACCAAAGCTGGGTACCTTGGCTTGGTATTGAGTAGGCCACCACAACGCCATTGTCCGCTTCGTCCGCCGCATCGCGGGCCTGGAAAATATCACCGGAGAAGCCAATGGCGACGCAGATGTCACCGTTCGCCAATGCCTGAACATATTCAGACGAATGGAATTTCTGCACGTAAGGGCGGACGGAAAGAAGAAGCTCACCTGCCTTCTCAAGTTCCGCCGTGCCGGTTGAGGTGGGGTCGAGGCCCAGATAGTTGAGTGCGGCTGGAATCATCTCGGACGGCGCGTCGAGAAAGTGCACACCACAATCGGCCAGTTTTTCCATATTGGCTGGATCGAACACCAGCGACCAGCTGTCCACCGGCGCATCGTCACCCAAGCGTTCACCCACCTTGTCGACATTATAGCCAATGCCCGTGGTGCCCCACATGTAATTTACAGAATATGCGTTGCCGGGATCATAGGGCTCTGTTTTTGCCTCGAT
>JBCDIB010000056.1:0-9973 GCA_038749385.1 Pseudomonadota bacterium
CTCTATTCCGGCATCTACGCCCGGGCCGCCAGCTTTTGGCAGAACTCCGAATTGTCTGCGCTGGGCGTGCCCGCATCTGATGCAGAAAAGGCGCTGCTTGCGCCTTTTATGGACGAGATGGACCCGGCAGTTATGGAGGGCACCTATAAGCCCCGTGTGCATGACGGCTCGGGCCTCGACCGGGCGGCGCTTCGGGACGCGTTGAGGGCACTGCAAGCTGAGGGCTATCAGCTGCGGGATCGCAAGCTCATCGGTCCGAATGGCGACCAACTGAAATTCGCGATGTTGATGGTCAGTGCGGATCAGGAACGCATTGCCCTCGCCTACCAGAAATCGCTGGCCCGTCTGGGCATTGAGCTTGAGCTTCAGACCGTGGATTCGGCGCAATTTCAAAAGCGTCGCACCAGTTTTGACTATGATCTAGTCATGGCCAGCTTCTCCGCCAGCCTGTCGCCGGGTGCGGAGCAGGTTTGGCGCTGGTCCACCAAAGCTGCGGACATTGAGGGCACATTTGCGTTTGCCGGTGTTAAAAGCCCCGCTGTGGACGCGATGATTGATGCCCTGCTGGCCGCCCGCACCCGTGAAGAGTTCGTCACCGCCGTACGGGCTTATGATCGCGCTCTCATCAGCCAGTTCGCACTGGTGCCGCTCTACAATTTGCCTGGTGAACGGGTTGCTGTTTGGAAAAAGCTCGCTTGGCCTGAGAAGACCTCGCTTTACGGCTACAGAACCCCGACGTGGTGGGCGCGCCAGCAATGAGTGAAGCGCAGCCGGAGCCTGGCAAGAAGCCGGTCACCATCGACATTGTGTCAGACGTCATGTGTCCCTGGTGCTACATCGGAAAACGACGGCTTGAAGCTGCGCTTGAAATCGTGGGCAATCAGCCGGTGTCCGTGCGTTGGCGGCCATATCAGCTGGACGCCACATTGCCCCCAGAAGGCAAAGACCGGCGCAAATATCTCGAGGACAAATTTGGCGGCCCCGAGCGAGCTGATGAAATCTATGGGCGGATCGAAAAGGCAGGCAAAAGCGAGAAATTAGCCTTCGCATTCGATAAAATCGCTGTTTCGCCCAACACGTTGGACGCCCATCGGTTGATCCGTTGGGCGGGCGGCGTGTCCGAACAGATGCAAGACAAGGTCGTGGAAGCACTGTTTGACGCGTTTTTCATGCAAGGGTTGCACATTGGCGATCATGCAGTGCTGACAAAGATTGCCGCCGACGCAGGTATGGACGGCAATTTGGTAGCGCAGCTTCTGGCGACCGACCGGGACACGCAGGAAACGCAAAGCCAAATTGCCCAAGCCAGCGCCATGGGTGTGCAAGGAGTGCCCTGCTTCATCCTTAATGGCACCCACGGCGTTAGTGGGGCGCAAGCGGCGGACCATCTTGCATCTGCAATACGTCAGGTCGCCACATTGCGGCCGACTGTTGAATAGGCCTTTTGATTTCTAGCTTCGGGCGTCCATAGTCATCGCATTAAGGCCGTTGGCCACGTAGGCGGCATCGTTGCCCAGCGCGATGAAATCAAAGCCCAAGCTGGTCGCGAGCTTGGCATCCTTGGCTGAGTAGCAATAGATGGCCGACCATTTGCCATGGTCCTTTGCCGCTTGAACGACTGATTTTATGGCGGGCATGGACCCTTCGCCAAACGGTACAAGCTCGGCACCGTTGGCGAGGCTAAATGACAAGTCGGCTGGACCAACAAACAGTGCGTCAATGCCATCGGTGCCGGCGATGGCATCGAGGTTGGATACGGCGGTCGCAGTTTCGATCATGGCGATGGTTTTTGTCTCGCCATTTGCTGCTTTGCGGTAGCTGGGGGCGTCAGCGTGGCTGGATAATTCAGTAGCCCGGGAAGGCCCATACGATCGAACGCCTATCGGTGGATATTTAGCAGCGCCCACAAATCTCTGGGCTTCTTCCGGCGTGTTGACCATCGGCGCGATGATGGCGTCGGCACCAAAATCGAGGCACCTGCTCACAGATGCCCAATCATCCACCGGGGTGCGAACAACAGCCGGTTTCCCCAAGCGTTTGATCGCGCCGACGCACCGCATCACCGACTCTAGACCTGCCAGCCCATGCTGCATGTCCAGGGTCACGGCATCCACGCTGGTCCTGGCATACAACTCCGCCAACAAAGGCTCAGGCAGACCCGACCAGGCCGAGATAAGGGGGGTGCCCCCCACAGGCACAAGGCTCATTTCGAGTTGTCCGCTTCAATCTGCTCGATTGCTTCGCCCATTTTGGCTGTCATTTGCTGGCGGATTTCGTCATCGCTCGTGTCGTCGCTCAAATCGTCCCGCAGCTTGCGAAATACATCTTCATCGCCAGCTTCCTGAAAGTCCGCGCGCACGACTTCTTTGGCGTACGCGGCGGCCTCTTCAGCGTTTTTGCCCATGACGCCTGCAGCCCACAAACCGAGCAGCTTGTTGCGCCGTGCTTCCGCTTTGAATTTCAACTCGGCGTCGTGGGCGAATTTGCGCTCATATGCGTCGCCGCGATCTTCAAGAGCCATGATGTTTCTCCTTATCGGATGGAATTTGTCATTGTGGTATGAGGTGGAGACGACGCTGGCAAGTCCGTTGGTTCTGTGGGCACCGGCGCGCAATCATCGAGGGAATGAGAGGGCACCCTAAGCCGCTGGCAAACGTGTCAACAGTGGGCGAACTGGCGTTTCGGCGTCCCTGCCCTTGCGCCCTACACCGCCACGCCTTAGGCCACATTCAAAAGAACGCATCTCCCTTGGAGCAACAGCAGATGTCCAGACGCCGCCGCATCTATGAAGGCAAGGCCAAGATACTTTACGAAGGCCCCGAACCGGGAACTCTAATCCAGTTTTTCAAAGATGATGCGACTGCCTTCAATGCTCAAAAGCACGAAGTGATCGATGGCAAGGGCGTGCTGAACAACCGCATCTCCGAGCACATCTTCAAGGGTCTTTCGCGTATCGGTGTACCGACCCATTTTGTGCGCCGTATGAACATGCGTGAGCAATTAATCCGCGAAGTCGAAATCATTCCCATCGAGCTGGTGGTGCGTAACGTAGCGGCCGGCTCCATCTGCAAACGTCTGGGCTTGGAATCCGGCACGGTGCTGCCGCGCTCGATTATAGAGTTCTACTACAAGAATGACGATTTGGCTGATCCCATGGTCTCCGAAGAACACGTCACAGCGTTTGGTTGGGCTAACCCGCAGGAAATCGACGATATGATGGCCCTCGCCATCCGTGTGAACGACTTTCTGACCGGCATGTTCATGGCGGTGGGTATTCAACTGGTGGACTTCAAGATCGAGTGTGGACGCTTGTTTGAAAACGATATGATGCGTGTCGTAGTAGCCGATGAAATTTCGCCCGATAGCTGTCGTCTTTGGGATATCGAAACTCAGAAAAAGCTCGATAAGGACAACTTTCGCGAAGACCTGGATGATCTTGTCAGCGCCTACACCGAAGTCGCAACGCGGCTTGGCCTGATGCAAAAGAACGAACAGCCCCGGGCCACCGGCCCCGTGCTGGTCAAATAAAAGACGGAATGACGATGAAAGCGCGAGTAATCGTAACACTGAAAAACGGTGTGCTGGATCCGCAGGGCAAGGCAATTGAAGGTGCCTTGTCCTCTATGGGGCATGATGGCGTGACACAGATACGCCAAGGCAAAGTGTTCGATATTGAGTTGGAAGACGGAACCAGTGATCCGGAAGCCAAGGTGAAGGCCATGTGCGAGGCGTTGTTGACCAATACGGTGATTGAAAGCTACTCCATCGAGATTGAGGACTGACCATGCGCGCCGTTGTCGTTCTGGTTCCCGGCCTCAATCGTGATCGTGATATGATCGCTGCGCTGGAGAAAATCTCCGCCACACCGCCGCTCACAGTTTGGGCGACCGATACCGACCTACCGGCTGCTGATCTTATCCTCGTGCCGGGCGGCTTTTCTTATGGCGATTATCTGCGTTGCGGCGCAATCGCTGCGCGTTTGCCAGTCATGCAGGCGGTGATCAAAGCGGCCCACAACGGTGTGCCAGTGCTCGGTGTCTGCAATGGCTTTCAAATCTTGATCGAAGCGGGCTTATTGCCTGGCGCCCTTATGCGCAACGCGTCCCTGCGCTTTGTGTGCAAGCAGGTGCGGCTGGAAGTGACCAATGCCGACACTGTATTCACGCGCAAATACAGCCAGGGCCAAATCATCGACTGCCCCGTGGCGCACCATGATGGCAACTATTTCGCCCAGCCGGACGAATTGGCAGCGCTGGAAGACCGCGGCGGTGTGGTATTCCGTTATGCTGAAGGCACAAACCCTAATGGCTCGCTCAATGATATTGCGGGCATCGTGAACGATAAAGGCAATGTGCTCGGGCTTATGCCTCACCCAGAAAATCTGATTGAGCCACTCAATGGCGGCACCGACGGCAGGGCCCTTTTTGAAAGTGCCCTGGCCGAAGTTGCCTAACAACGCAGCAGTTAGCCTGCCGTCAGCTTGGGTTCCGGTGAAGCCGGCGCGTCGCCAGGCGTGGTGCGGTAAACTTCCATTTGGTCACTCACCTTGTTGCAGCCAATCACCAGATTGGCCTTACGCGCCGCTATTTTGAGCTTAAATTCGGCGCCGGTGTCGAGCACTATGCTGACCCGATCAGGACGAGCCTTTAGCGCTACGGGCGCCGCCAGTGTGCGATGCTTGCACTCTGCAAACTTAACCGTCTTACGGACCAGCAACTCTTCCCCTGCAATTGAAGGCGCCGCCAACCCCACCATACTCAGACAAACTATAGTGAAAACGCCCACCATTGGCCGCAAATGCGCCCGCTTTTCCTGATCACCCATCGAGCAATCCCCCTCAGCTTCGCAATGTGTTACGAGGGACGTGTGACGGTGCCCCCGTGCCGCAAACCATCTCCCCAGAGGCTCCGACTCAAAAATGCTAGCAAATAAAGTTAACGATGCACTAAGCGCGCGCAGGCATGGATGGCCTCGGACTGTTTCCCAAGCCGGAAAAGCATTTTCTATCAGCTGCTTATTGAGCTTATCTATCGCACTATTCGCCTGTCAGACGAGTGAGCCGAAAATTACGAGCTTCACCGTGCAAGCCGATGAAAAAATTGCGAAGTTTATGCCTCGACTGGTGGGCTTGGCAGCAAAATGCCTTGCTGGTAGCGGCAAGCCGTTTCCCGATTACCGCGTGTCCTCGGAGCTCAATTCGCTGTCGGGGCAGCCACGCATCCTGCTGGTCCGGCGCGATGACCCCCGGGGGCTTCCCGGCCTTGTGCTCCTTGGACAGGCCCAGGGTGAGCAAACGCAGCTAACAGTATTTGGCCGTTTGCTGTCATCCAGCAGCTCAAACGCGTCCGTTACCAGCAATGTTAGGTCGTGGGCCAACGGCGGTTCAAGCTGCGCTTGAGCGCGATAAGGCCAGCCTGTCGGAAAGCTAAATTCTGCTATGCGGCTTGGGCGATCTGGATCTGATTGCGGCCATTGCGCTTGGCTTCGTACAGAGCGGTATCGGCACGGTGTACGATGCCATCTGCATTCTCCAGCTTGCCACCCAATGACGCCAGGCCGACACTTACCGTCACCGGTATCTGTTGTTTGCCGCCGTCAATGATGAATGGGTGAGACGCGATCTCAATACGCAAGCGCTCAGCCACCACCTTGGCCAGCGCCATGTCTGTGTCGGGCATAACGATGGCAAACTCCTCGCCACCGTAGCGACAGGCCAGATCCACGGTGCGGATGTTGCGCTTGATCCGCGCGGCAAACTCTTTCAGCACGTCGTCCCCTGCCTGGTGCCCATAAGTGTCGTTGACCGCTTTGAAGTGATCGATATCGGTCAGCAGCACGGTGAGCGGCTTGTTACGCGCCGTCGCCCGGTTGAGAATCGTGGCCAAATGACTGTCGAAATAGCGGCGGTTGAACAGACCCGTCAGGCCGTCAGTAACAGCCATTTCCACCGTGGCTTGCATGGAGTTGCGCAACGCGTCGGTGAAGGCTTTGCGCCGCATCTGCGTGCGAACGCGAGCGAGTAACTCATTTCCATCCACCGGCCGGTGAATGTAGTCGTTCACGCCAATATCGAGGCCTCGGATGAGCCGAGCTTCGTCATTTTCGCCGGTAATGATGATGATCGGTGTTTGTCGCGTGCGCTCAAGCGACCGCAATTGGCTGCATAAACGCAGCGCATCGCTGTTTTTGATGGAGAGGCTGACGATAATGATGTCGTGGCCACCGTCCGCCGCCTTGAATAAGGCGTCCTGGCTTTGGGTCACAACTTCAACTGCATGCTCGCGCGCCAGGGACCGCACAATGCGTTCGTAGGAAGAGGCATTGTCGTCAATCAAAAGAATGTCAGCCTGACGCTCGGCCTTCTCTTCCGAGGCTTCTATGAGGTCCGTCATGGCGGAACTGTCAGCGCCTGAGTCAACGCGCATGCGCAGCTCATCCGTGAGCAACTTAATGCGCGCCAAGCTTTTGACGCGGGTGATGAGCGCCAATTCCGAAACCGGCTTTGTCAGGAAGTCATCGGCACCAACGCGCAGCCCCTGAATGCGGTCTTCTGGCTGATCGAGGGCGGTGACCATAACGACGGGTATGTGGCGTGTGGCTGGATTGCTCTTGAGACGCTCGCAAACTTCAAAGCCATCCATACCAGGCATCATGACGTCCAAAAGAACGATGTCGCACAGCCCCTTTTCACAGACCTCTATGGCGTCTGGTCCGTTGGAAGCCGAAAGAACCTGAAAGTACTCGGCCAGCAATCTTGCCTCCAGCACCTTCACATTGGCGGGAATGTCATCGACGATAAGTATGCGTGCGCTCACGGCATCTGCCCTTCAGCTTTCACGAGACCTCCTGCAGGCCCGTGGTCAGTCGCCAATATAATTGCGAACAGTGTCTAAAAACTTCTGAACAGAGATAGGTTTTGATATGTATGCTTCGCAGCCGCCCTGACGAATGCGCTCCTCGTCACCGGTCATGGCAAAAGCGGTAACGGCGATCACTGGAATGTGGTGCAGTTCCGGATCATCCTTCAGGTGCTGCGTGACAGTAAGGCCTGAAACTTCAGGCAGTTGGATGTCCATCAGGATAAGGTCAGGCTTTTCAGCACGCGCAATATCGACTGCATTGATACCATCGCGGCTTTGAACCGTCACATAACCGCGTGCTTCCAAAAGATCATTGAAGAGTTTCATGTTCAACTCATTGTCTTCAACGATCATGACCTTCTTGGTCATATTAACCCCCGGACCCGCAATTATGTTCGCGTCTTGTTCCCACTCATGCTACAAGACTAAACGAGACTCGTGCACGAAACGCAAACGTACGGAAATTTCTGCTCTCCCATGCTCACTTCCCGGTCTGTTCCAAAGCCCAGTTCGAATTCCGCGAGTTCGATGACACCCGAACGCGCGCAGTCTGTTGCCATTTCCGCTCTGGGTTGGCTGGCCAACAATGACGAAGAACTCAGCCGCTTTCTGGCTTTGTCAGGCCTGGGAGCCCATGAGCTTCGAGATCATGCTGCCGAGCCAGCCTTTCAGGCTGGATTGTTGGCACATTTGACCAATCACGAACCATCTCTCCTGGCATTTTGCGAAATGACCATGATAGACGGCGCAGCCGTGCGCCCGGCGGACGTGATGATAGCCCAGGAAGTGCTCGGCGGCTCCAGCGCCTATGACCGATCCATCTGACGAGTTGGCCGACAGGCCCTCGCGCCCGGGCGGCTTTTGTCGGGATTGCCTGACGGAGCAAACTCACAAGGTCAGCCGGTGCCAGAAATGCGGCAGCCCGCGTGTTCTCTGGCACGGCGAAATGTTCGATCTGAGCATGGCCCATGTCGATTGCGACGCCTTTTACGCCACCGTTGAAAAGCGTGATCATCCATCGTTGCGCGATCATCCGGTCATCATTGGTGGCGGTCGCAGAGGTGTCGTTATGACGGCCTGCTATCTGGCACGCATAAAGGGCGTCCGCTCGGCAATGCCCATGTGGCAAGCGTTGAAGGCCTGCCCAGAGGCCAAGATTGTGCGCCCAAACATGGATAAATATGCCGAGGTGGGGCGCCAGGTGCGCGAGTTGATGTTTGGGCTGACACCACTTGTCGAACCGTTGTCTATTGACGAGGCGTTTCTCGATTTGGCCGGCACCGAAAAGGTGCATGGCGCGCCGCCAGCCATTACCCTCGCCAGCTTCTCACAGCGTGTTGCAGCCGAAATCGGCATCACCATTTCTGTTGGGCTAAGCCACAATAAGTTCCTCGCCAAAATCGCATCAGACTTTCGAAAACCAAGGGGGTTTTCCGTTATCGGCAGGCAGGAGACCGTCAGCTTCATGGCGTCCAATCCGGTTTCGATCATCTGGGGCGTGGGTGCGGCTACACAGGCCAAGCTGTCCCGCGACGGCATCCATACGGTGGCAGATCTGCAAGCGCTTGGAGCAGACGTCCTTACCCGCAGATATGGAAGTATGGGCCTGCGCCTGGCCCACTTGGCGTTCGGCCGCGACCAGCGAGAGGTGAAATCATCGCGCAAAAGCAAGAGTGTGAGCGCTGAAACCACCTTCAACGATGACAAATCAGACCGTGATGAGTTGGCGCCCATTCTACGCCATCTCAGCGAAAAGGTATCGCGCCGCCTGAAAGCAAAGAATATCGCCGGCAGGACAATCGTGCTGAAAATGAAAACAAGCAATTTCAAAAGCCGCACGCGCAACCGAACCCTGCCCGATCCGACACAATTGGCGGAGGTATTGTACGAAACCACCCATGAGCTGATGATGAAGGAGTTGGACGCACGCACCAAGTTTCGTCTTATCGGCGTTGGCGTGAGTGATCTGACCGACGGCACCTTCGCTGATCCCGGTGATTTGACCCAGCCAGATTTGAACAAGCGCATTTCGTTGGAAAGGGCCATGGACAGTCTGGTCGACCGCTTTGGTGACCGCGCCGTGGAAACCGGGCTGACCTACGGAGCGATAAAGCCGCGAGAACGCCGCGATGAGAATGCCGATGATCTGGACGCCGCCCATGGGGCCGATGACGGTTAGCTAACAGACGCTGGTGGGTGTGGCGCTACCGGCTTGCGATAAGATCCGGACTAGGAGAATCACTCGAGCGCAAAGTGACCACCTTGTAGCCATCTCGTTTCAAGTCGGCCAATAACTTTGGCAGCATGGATGCGGTGCGGCCATGAATATCGTGCAAGAGGATAACCCCTTTTCCGCGCTTGCGTAGGCGGGCCATGGTGCGCTGACGGACAGTGTCACCATCAGTTTTGAAATAATCCTTCGAGTCCACATCAACATCAATGATGATGTCGCCATCGCCGCGTACACTCTCCCGCAAGGCTTGGCTGTCGGCCAGATAGGGAAAGCGGAAAAAGCGGCTGGTCTGCCCTGGACCAACTACAGCCTTCACTGCAGCGCGCCCTTTGCGCACTTCGGCCATTGCAGCCGACCGGCCAAGTTTGCGCAGGTTTGGGTGGCCCCAAGTGTGGTGAGCAACCGTGTGACCGCGCGACGCGACGCGCCGGGCAAGAGCTGAATTGCGCTTCGCGGTCTCGCCCAACATGAAGAACGTCGCCTTCACGCCATACTTGTCCAGCGCTGCCAGGATGCGGGGCGTGTGGGTGGGGTGCGGGCCATCGTCGAAGGTCAGCACCACTTCCTTATTACGAAGTGGAATACGGGAAGAAGATGCGTAGAGGGTTCGCCCACGCAGCGCCTCCGGTTCGGTTGAGCCTTTTCGATTGCTGCGGCTGGGTGCTTTGGGTACGGGCGAAGTAGCAAAGTTTATAGCCCGAGCTTGCTTGCCCGCTGCCGCTCGCAGCGGTTCCCCGCCCTTCACAGCGTCCCCAACCGGCGCAGCTACCCTAACGGGTGCTTTGGCAAAAGCTGTGGAACTGGGTGGAGGGGTTTTGGTCGTATTGCAGGCGGAAAGGACCATACAAGCCAGAACCACTGGCAGAAAACGCAACGCAGA
>JBCDIB010000057.1:0-9924 GCA_038749385.1 Pseudomonadota bacterium
AAAAGCAAGACGGCACGCCCATTGAGGAACTGTCGCTCATCGCTTTTCCCACGCGCGAATTGTTCGTCGAAAAGATCGAGGAATTCGATCTCATCATTTTCGACCGCTACCAGCGGCGCGGTGTGCTACCGGGCCTGTATTTCACATACATGGCAGACTATGTGCGCAATGGCGGGGCGATGCTGCTGGCCACGGGGCCGGAATATGCTGGGCTGCGTTCCATATCAGCTACGTCGCTGGACGAAATCTTGCCCGCCCTTCCCAATGGAGACATTAGCAACGAACCCTACCGCGCCACGGTGACCGACACCGGCCAGCGACACCCGGTGACCCGGCAGTTGGATGGCGCGAATGCGCAGGGTGAGGAGCCTCAGTGGGGCCGCTGGTTCCGTCGCATTGATGCCGGGCCGGTGGAGGGCGACACGCTCCTGTCGGACGGCCAAGACGCGCCAGTCCTGGCCCTGCGCCGTGTCGGTGATGGCCGCGTGGGCCTGTTCCTGTCCGACCATCCCTGGCTTTGGGCGCGGGACTTTGACGGCGGTGGACCCCACGTGCAGCTGCTACGACGCGTGTCCCACTGGCTGATGCGGGAGCCGGAGCTTGACGAAGAAGCGCTGACCGCTGAGGTGGGCGGCTCGCGTCTAACCGTCACCCGCCAGACCATGGGCGACGATCCCGGTGCCCTGTCGGTCATCCGCCCGGACGGCACTTCGGACACACTCACATTGGACCAGGGGAAGGCTGGCCTGTGGACCACGACCATTGAGCAGCCCGAGCTTGGGTTATGGCAATTTGCAAATGGAGATTTGCGCGCACTCGCCCATGCCGGGCCAGTGAACGCGCGGGAATTTACCGACATATTGTCGTCGGAGACAGTCGTTCAGCCCTTGGTACAAAGCCGCGATGGCGCGGTTGTGCGGGTGGCCAATGGTGACGCGGTGGGTGTGCCCCGCATCGTACCGGTCCGGGCTGGCACGCGCACATCCGGCAATGGTTGGATCGGCCTTGAGCGGACAGGGGCGACCCGACTTGTGGGACTTGCCCAACTGCCATTGTTCGCCGGCTTTCTGGGCCTCGCGCTGGTTCTGGCTGCCCTGTCTTCGGTCTGGTACCGCGAGGGCCGTTAGGCGACTTTGCCTGTCCAGCCGGCAACGTTGCCACCATTCAATGCGATCAGCGTACGTTCCGGGTCGGCAGGCCCTGGCAACTGCACGTCGGCTGCTTGCTTGAAGCCAAAGGCGGCATAATAGGCAGCATCTCCCACCAGCAACACCGCCTGATCACCCGCCTGCCAGGCCGCTTGCATGGCGGCGGCCATGAGTGCGCGGCCAAGACCAAGACCCTTCAGTTCAGGTCGAACACATAATGGTCCGAGCAGCACGGCAGCGCGTCCGCCGATCACGATATCCGTCATACGCACCGCACCGGCAAGCCGATCATCCTGCCCACACGCTTGCCACGCCAGTTTCGACAGATCATAGCGCGGCTGCTTGCCCTCGCGCAGGCGGAATGCGGTCTTGGCAAAACGGCCCGGACCGAAAACAAGTTCGTGCAGCTCTGTGAGGCGCTCAAGATCAGCTGGCGTTTCAACCAGCAGTTTGACGGCGGACAAATTGAAGCCCGCAGCGTTGGCTGCGGTGTCGGAGTGATAGGTCATGGATGGCTCGGCAAAAGATGAAATGACAGGCGGGCGGCCACGCGTGAAAACGCATCCGCAGGAAACGGGCGATCTATCGTCGTCGGTTTGCGCCTGTAAGAGCGGTTGTCCGCATTATCATCATTGCCTCATGTGCTTGCGAAAATCGCAAAACTGACTTGCGGCACCACCCATTGGCGAGCCCGCATGCCAGCGGCAGATAACATGCCACGCGATACACGACAATTGGAGAATGACATGGGCCTACTGATCGACGGCGTCTGGCACGACAAATGGTACGACACCAAATCCACCGGCGGAAAATTTGAGCGCAGCGAAGCTGCGTTTCGCAATTGGATAACGCCCGATGGCAGCCCCGGCCCATCAGGTGTTGGCGGCTTCAAAGCCCAAGCAGGGCGCTATCATCTCTACGTCTCCTACGCCTGTCCATGGGCCCACCGCGCTCTCATCTTCCGCGCGCTCAAGGGCCTGGAAGACATGATCGATGTAACCGTTGTGGATTGGTACATGCGCGAGCGCGGCTGGACGCTGGACGGTGACACCGGCCACACCGCCGACCCTGTGAACCATGCCAAGGCCATGTCGGAAGTCTATGTCGCGGCAAAATCAGACTATTCAGGCCGGGTGACAGTGCCACTTCTATGGGACAAACAGACAAACACTGCCGTCTCCAACGAAAGCTCGGAAATCATCCGAATGTTCAACTCCGCCTTCGATGAAGTCGGAGCGACCGGACCGGATTATTACCCCGAAGCGCTGCGCGCAGAGATCGACGAGATCAATGAGCGCGTCTACCACACCGTGAACAATGGCGTTTACAAGTCTGGCTTTGCCACGACGCACGAGGCCTATAAAGAAGCGTTCACCGCCCTGTTTGAAAGCCTTGACTGGCTGGAAGGTCTGCTCAGCGAGCGCCGCTATTTGACGGGCGGCACGATCACCGAGGCCGACTGGCGGCTGTGGACGACGCTTATTCGCTTTGATGCGGTCTATGTGGGTCATTTCAAGTGCAACCTGCGGCGCATCGCCGACTACCCAAATCTGCACGGCTACATGCTGGAATTGTACCAGCATCCCGGCATTGCAGCGACGGTGCACATGGACCACATCAAGGGTCATTATTACGAGAGCCATGACACGATTAACCCCACGGGTATCGTGCCCATCGGCCCAGATCTGAACCTTGATGCACCCCATGGACGCGGCGCACTCAAGGCTGCTTAACCGCGCGGCCAACTACCAGTATTCGGGTGGCGAGCCGCCTGCCAGAAACTCGTCAATCCGCGCCCGTGTGGCGCGGGTTGTACCATCGGGCAGCGCGTCGAGCGCGAACCATCGACCCTCAGCTATTTCCCGATCGCCCGGAAACGGCTGTGTTTGCTCGCTATGGCGCACAATGAAATAGCAAACGTGATCGCGCAAAGTGGCGGAGCGGTTGGCCATGCATGCCACCAGCTCCGGTTCGCCCGTCAATTTGATATTGCCTTCTTCACGCAGCTCCTTTTCCAGCGCCTCGCGCACGGTTTCCCCACGCTCTACGCCCCCACCTGGCAGGAACCACCCGCGCACATAGGTGTGGCGAACCAAAAAGACCTCACGCCCCACCGGCCCATCGCGTACCACCAAGGCCCGCACGCCGAGGGTCATGGAACGGGTGAGCCGAAATACCATATGGAACGCCCGCTGCTGCAACCGCTCACGCAGTGAATAATGCTCGCCCAAACCAATCTCCCCTGACCATGTCTGGCCACTAGCGCATTCCGGTGCCCCTTGCGAGGAATGGGTTTGCAGGCTAGCGCACAGCATGGTCCGCATCTGCCATCTGTCCGACATACACATACCGCCAATGCCTGAACCGGCACCGGGGGAATTGCGCGGCAAACGGCGCACTGGCTGGCTGAATTGGCAGCGCAAACGCAGGCATCAGTCCTCACGGCAATTGCTCGACGCGCTCGTGTCGCGGGCGCGTGGGGAGAAGCCAGACCACTGGGCTGTAACTGGCGACCTGGTGAACATTGCCTTGGAAGCGGAGATGCGGAACGCAGCGCAATGGCTTACGGATCTTGCATCACCCAAGGACGTGTCTTTGGTATGCGGCAATCATGATGCCTACATGAAGGACAGTCTGGTGCGGGCGGCCGACCTTTGGGGGCCGTGGCTCAACCCAAGTTCCCAAGCCTTTGACGCCAAACCAACCGACTGGAAGTCCTTTGACGCGCTCTATCCCACGGTGCAGCGCGTAGGCGATGTGGCTTTGGTCTTGGTGAACACCGGAAAACCCACCGCCCCCTTTCGCGCCACAGGCACAGCCTCTTCAGCGCAATTGGCGTGCCTCGACACATTGCTCTCCGCCTTGGGCAAAGAAGGTTTGTGCCGGGTCGTGATGTTGCACCACCCGCCCTTCGCCAAGGCAACCCACCGCCACAAACGGTTGATCGGCGCGTCCGGTTTCAGGAAAGTCGTCGCCAAAGCTGGCGCAGAACTCGTGCTGCACGGCCACACCCATCTCGACACAATTGAAAAGGTAGCAGGCACACCCTGTCTGTGCGTCCCGGCTGCCGCCCAACTGCCCGGCCACAAACGGCCACCGGCGGCGTTCAACCGGCTGGATATTCAGCGAGCGGGTTCAAACTGGCGGATAGAGCTTGCCCGCATCGGATTGACCCCAGATGCCAATCAGTATGAGCCATTCGAGTTTCAAACGCTGCACACCCAAACCTTTATGGTGTAGGCCAAGGTTAGGCCCGGCCTTCCAAAATAGCCGCCACGGGTGCGTCGCGTTTGTAAACGTCCTCGAAGAATTGCGGCACGCCATTATCATCCACCCAAGTGGTGAAATAGGTCAGGTGCACCGGCACCTTTTGCTTCAATGAAATACGCTTGGTCTGGCGCGAATTGACAATGTCATTGATCCGCCCCTGACTAATGCCCTGATCCGGCCCGAACAGACGCTGGGCAAATTCGAGCGGCTTCTCAACCCGAATGCAACCCGACGAGAACGTGCGGGACGTGCGCGAAAACAGATCACGCGACGGCGTGTCGTGCAGATAGACTGCAAATTCATTCGGGGACATGAACTTCACCTGCCCCAGCGCATTGCGAGGCCCGGGGCTTTGCACAACCCTGTAGGGGAAGCGCTTTTCGCTGACAGCGTCCCAATTGACCGTCCGGCTGCTCATGGCCGGCGCATCGGACTTCCATGATGTGTAGAGCTTGTAGCCATTATCATCGAAATAACCGGGATTGGCCCTCAGCTTGGGTAGGTAAGACCGCCCGGCAATGGAAGGCGGCATGGTCCACGTCGGGTTGAACTCGGCGTACGAAATCGCGTCGGAGAACATTGGTGATTTGTGAAACGGCTTGCCCACGATCACCCGGCGATTGTCGGTTGTCTTGCCATCTTCGACCAAAAACAGCTCGAAGCCTGCTTGGTTCACCAGCACATGGCGTTGACCCAGCGAGCGCGGCAGCCAGCGCCAACGCTCAAGGTTCACAGTCAACTGTTCCACACGCTCTTGCGCCGAAATATTCATCGCGCCACGCGTGGCCGGACCTACGGCACCGTCCACATCCAGGCCATTGCGCCTCTGGAAGTGCTCGATCACCTGCGCCAAGCCTTCATCAAACAGACTTGGATCGGCTGTCATAAGACCGGAATATCCGCGGGCCGTCAGATTATCGCGCAGCTGAAGCACCCGTTCGCTTTGCATGCCGGGTTTGAGCGTTGGGCCTTCATCAATCGGCTTCCAACCTCCCCGCGCAGCCAGCGCCCGATAGCCGCCAAGCAGCTGGCGCAATTGGGCATATTGCGGGTGGGCGGGCCGCAGCGCTGCAAGGGCGGCTTTTGGGCCCTTCACCGATGCGTCCGCCAGCAAAGCCGATGCGTCGATATTCTTGCGTGCAATGACGATGTCCGGAGCGGAGATACTGGGCGTCGTGCGGCCACCGTGCAGATCCCGCGCGGCTTTTACCAATGCCATGGACAGGCCGATTTCCACGGTGTCCAGCATGTCGGCGCTGGTGGCGTTTTGCCAACCGGCAGGCAAGTACCGGGTGTAATCAGCCGGTGATAGGCCATCGCGGTCCAGCGCGTCCAACTCGCTCGCCAGCTCAAACGCCTGATCAGAGACACCGGCGCTGGAAGTCCACAGGCGCGGACCACCTACCCTATAATAGTCAGCCAGCGCTTCCGGCGAGATGGCGACATCACCAATCATGACCGCCGATTGGCTAAGCAATTGCTCAAACGGCGTCGGCGCCACAGCATCAGACTGAGCTAAGCCGGGCAATGTGAGCGACACCACACACGCCCCAGCCAGCAAGGTTTTGAGCAGTGAACGATGTATTGTCATTGTGACGATCTCCTGCGTGAGCGCGTTCAATGGCCAGCGCCAAAGCTTAATGAAAGCTTAGCGATTATGGTTAACATATGGTCAACACGAGACGGTGAAGGCCAAGGCGGATTTGTCTTTAACGACACCCCATAGCCATCGGACCCACTAACCCTGACGATAAATGCCGGCCTGGCGCATGTTCAGCAGCAGCTTTTCCCGAAGCTCGGCATTCAACTGCATTGATCGGACGAAAATTGGTGGGTTGGCGTAGAATTGCGGATAGGTCTGCTGCAGCCGCACGATCATCTCATCGCGTTCGGAGAAATTGTTGAACCGGTGCGCCACTACAATGCGCGCCACATAATAAAATGGGTTTGAAACACCGGTTAGCTGGCCCGCCATGCTTCGTATGCCCTCATCATCGTCACGGGTGAGTGACGTCAGAAATTTCGTAAACGCCCAGCCCGGTGCCAACCGCCCAGTTTCGCTCCGCAAGGCATCTACAATCGCGTCGGCCTGCTCCGTATCGCCTGACATTGCGAGGATGCGAGCATGTGAACTCCACAGGTTCCAGCTCGTATTGGAACGCTCTATGGCGGCCCTCGAAATATCCAAGGCCGCTTCATAATCACCGCTCTGAAACAAAGTGGTCCGCGCCTGAACACCGAACAAAACGGCGCTTTCCGGTGCCGTTAGCAGGCCCTGCTGAATAACCTCGTTCGCCGATTCTGCAACGCTGTCCACTTCGAGCAGCCCTGATGCTGTTTCGCTTGAGCCCGAGCGCGCAACTTCCATGATCGCAAGCGCCAGAAACGCATGGGTGATTGGCAGCCGGTTGCCAGCGGCGATCAGGCGACCAAGGCACAGAACGCTTGCCTCCGCAGAACTGGGTGACAGATCCTGAGTGACGGGAGCAATGAGTGACAGGCAATCGAACAGACGGTTGGACCCAACATCATTGACAAAATGCGAGACCAAAATGCCGTCAATTGCGGCAATTCGCGAAGCAAGCACGATGAGCGTCGGATCCAGATTGGCAAAGTCGCTGGCCGGTCCGTCCTGCGGCCGACTTTTAGGGGCGACCACAAATTGGGTCCAGAGAATTTTTCCCGTCCGGGGATGGCGCAACTCAAGCCTGTGAGACGGCGCGGACGGCTCCGGCACGCCTGTCTTCGGAGCAACCTCCTGCACCACGAGGGCGTAGTAGCTGCGGCCGACATCTCGAGGGGCCTCGATGCGCTCAAGCGGACCATTGGCAACCAGTTGAAGGGTGTCGAAACGGGCCAGGCTGGCACGCAGTTTCAGCGCGAACGGGTCAGCCCCGCTTTCAAGATATTCCAGCCCCTTGGTGTGGGCGAACGTGAGGCGCGGCAAAAACTGAGCGCCACTCACACCCTGCATACTGCGCAACAGGGCGCCGGGGACTGCCTGTCCGCGCTGAGCCTGTGGGGTCTCCGTTGCGGCTTTATCGGCACCGGTCGGCCATAAGTTGGGAACGAGCGCAACGGCCAATATTGCTGTGGCCGCAACTGCCCCCAATGCCGCAAACCTGCTCCAGCGGCGCGGCGGCGCGGTTGGCGTATTTTCTTCACTGTCAGGCGTAAGGGCTGTCGGATCGCCTGCTGGTACAACTGTCTGAGGCTGAGCTTCCTCAACAATGTCGCCAAAATTTGTATCCACCGATGACGGCAAGACATCATGCAATGTGAAGTTCAGAACGTACCGGCCCTTCGGTACGACCATCCGCACAGCATCCGGCTCACCCTCACCGCGATAATAATTGGCCAACAGATCGCGCAGACGGCCCATATGCACCCGCACGAGGGCATCATTGTTGGGGTCGAAATTTTCATCCCGCCCGAACACATCCATCGCAATGGTGAAACCCTTCACCTGATCGGCTTCACCGGCCTCCTGTTTTTCAAACAGGTAGGCCAGCAATGCTCTTGCCCGCTCAGATTTGCCAAAGGTTTCCGACGCCAGAACGCGCGCCACGTATTGCTCTCGCAATTCGAGCGTCAGGCCTTCTTCCTGATCCTGTGTTGGTTCGGACGCCAAAACGATCCTGTTCCTGCTGCAGATAGATCATCATCGCAACCTGGCCCATTGTCGAGCCAAAATGTGTATGCCGCAGCCTACATACCGTTGGGTCAAGTAACAAGGAACAGCCGGCAACAAGTCTCAATAACTGAATATTGTGCTATGAAGTCTTGTCCCGGTGCCGGTCTGCAGCGGCCAGAACAGCCTCAAGAGACGCAGCCGAAATGTTCGGATTCACGCCCGCGCCGAACACACTGTGACCATCAATCTCCAACTCCATGTAGCAGATGGCCGTCGCGTCAGACCCGGACCCCAGCGAATGTTCTGAATAGTCAGCCACGGTTACTGCCTTGCCGAGGTAAGTACCTATCGCGTCGCAAAAGCTGTCCACCGGCCCATTGCCGTGGCCATTGATGGTGACGGTCTTGCCATTGTCTGTGATGTGCGCCTCAATCTGTCGGCCACCATTTGGAGCTGGCGAAGTTGCGTAATCGACGAAACGCATTTTCCCTTCCGGCCGCTCAATATAGGCCTGTTGGAACAGGTCGTAGATGCGGGCGCTGGAAAGCTCAGTGCCCTCCTCATCGGTCACGGCCTGCACGATTTCGCGCAGTTCCACCTGCATGCCTCGGGGCAGTTTCAGCCCGTAATCCGCGTCCAGCACGTAAGCGATACCGCCCTTTCCTGACTGGGAGTTGATGCGCACAATGGCTTCGTAGGTGCGGCCAACGTCCTGCGGATCGATGGGCAGGTAGGGCACTTCCCATTTCGGATCGTTCTTGCCCTTGATGGCCTTCATGCCCTTATTGATGGCATCCTGGTGGGAGCCGGAAAACGCGGTGTAGACAAGCTCACCAACATAGGGGTGCCGCTCTGGGATCTTGAGCTGATTGCAATGCTCATAGACATCGCGAATGCGTTCGATGTCCGTAATGTCGAGTTGCGGATCGACACCCTGGGTGAACATGTTCAACCCCAGCGTGACGATATCGACATTGCCCGTGCGCTCACCATTTCCAAACAAGGTGCCTTCCACGCGGTCTGCCCCCGCCATCAAGCCCAGCTCCGTGGCAGCAATGCCTGTACCCCGGTCATTGTGGGTGTGCAGCGACAACACGATGCTCTCACGATTGTCCAAATTGCGGCTCATCCACTCAATCTGATCGGCGTGGATGTTGGGCGTCGACATTTCCACGGTCGCCGGCAAATTGTGAATCAACGGATTGTCCGGCGTTGGCTGAATCACCTCAGTGACGGCGTTGCAGATCTCCAATGAAAACTCGATTTCGGTACCGGTGAAGCTTTCCGGCGAATATTGAAAGCGGAAGCCGCCGCAAGCTTTGGCCGCCATGTCGGCCACCATCTTGGCAGCGTCCACTGCGATACGTTTGATGCCCGCGCGGTCCTGCCCGAACACCACGCGGCGCTGCAATTCCGACGTGGAATTGTAGAAATGCACGATGGGCTTGTTAGCGCCTTCCAGCGCTTCAAAAGTGCGGGTTATAAGTTCCGGGCGGCACTGCACCAGAACCTGCAGCGAAACGTCTTCCGGCGTGCCGTCTCCATCCGGCCCCTCAGTCACACACCAGCGAGCGAAGTCAAAATCGGTCTGGCTCGCGGACGGGAAACCAATTTCGATTTCCTTGAAACCCATATCGAGCAGCAGGCGGAACATACGCGCCTTGCGCTCGTGGCCCATGGGATCAATGAGCGCCTGATTGCCGTCGCGCAGGTCCACGGAGCACCACGTGGGTGCCGTGTCGATGATTTTTGCCGGCCACTGCCGGTCCGGCATATCCATTGTCGGATACGGCCGGTAGCGGCGCGATGCTTCGGGCATGCGGTTGGTTTGCTGGGTCTTCATGGTTCTATTCCGTATGTCGCAGGCGCGCC
>JBCDIB010000058.1:0-9839 GCA_038749385.1 Pseudomonadota bacterium
GACGAATTGGCATTGTGCTTCAACTTCACGCCCATGTGCCGGATGGAGTCTTCGGGCGCAATGAAAGTGCGGCCAACATAATGGTTCCGAATGATGCCCAGATCGAAGGGCAAGCCGGCTTGCTCGGCATAGCCGATTGCAGCCGGAGTGCCGCTGTCCGGCACGGGCACCACAACATCTGCATCGATCGGCGCGTCCACCGCCAGTTCCGCGCCAATGGCTTTGCGCACGGAATAGACGTTGCGGCCAGCCACAGATGAGTCAGGTCGGGCGAAATAGACATATTCAAAGATGCAGAAGCGGCTGGAGGCTTTCTCGAACGGGTATCGGCTCTCAAGGCCCTGCTCGGTGATGGTCACCATCTCGCCGGGCTCAATGTCCCGCACGAAACGCGCGCCGATAATGTCCAGCGCGCAGGTTTCAGACGCCAGAATATAGCTGCCATCCAGATCACCCAGCACCAGCGGGCGCACGCCCAGCGGGTCGCGGCAGCCGATCATGCGCTTCTTGGTGATGGCAACAATGGAAAAGGCGCCTTCCAACTGTGCGAGGCTTTCCGTCATTCGGTCCACCATTTGCGTCTGCTCGCTCATGGCGACGAGGTGCAGAATTGTCTCGGTATCGGACGTGGATGAAAAGATCGCGCCGCGTTGTTGCAAGCGGTGTTGCAAAGTCAGCGCGTTTGTGAGGTTGCCATTGTGCGCCACGGCGATCCCGCCGCCGTGAAACTCGGCAAACAGCGGCTGGATGTTGCGTAGCCCTGCGCCGCCGGTTGTCGCGTAGCGCGTGTGGCCGATGGCGCGGTCGCCGCCAAGGCGGGCAATCACTTCGGGTTTGGTGAAGTTATCGCCGATCAGGCCTTCATGCTTTTCGACAAAGAACTGCGAACCGTCGAAGGATACGATGCCAGCGGCTTCCTGTCCGCGGTGCTGCAATGCGTGCAGGCCCAGCGTGGTCAGCGTTGAAGCATCCTTGTGACCAAATATGCCAAAGACGCCGCACTCTTCGCGCAGCTTGTCATCATCAAAGGGGGCCGTACTCGTCATATTCGCCATGCTCTGGTCGGACATTATCGGCACGCCTTTATGTTTCGGTTGGTGTCTCGGTCGTGGCCGGCGCTTCTTCTTCGCCGGGGCGAATGCGGTCGAGGATTTCAGCGCCGCCATCTTCCGGCAGCAGCTTGCGCAGCCGCTCGCCAATATTGTCCAGAAGCGGTTTGGACTTGGCATCCGCCACCCAAGCCGGAGGTTGATCCTGCAAAATCCAGTTCAGGAACAGGGTGCCGATGACCACGATTAGCACGCCTCGCACGGCCCCGAAAATGAAGCCCATCGTCCGGTCCAACGGCCCTACGCGGCTGTCGATGATGAAGTCTGCAATTTTTACCGTAATTACTGTCGCAATTATCAGAACCGCCACAAAAATCGTTGCACCTGCCGCGATGTCGGATTGGATCCCTTCACCCAGATAGTTCTGCATGAACGGCACCAGCAGCGGGTAGTAAAGAAAGGCCACCACTGCCGCGACAATCCAGGACCCAACGGACAAAATTTCCCGGCTGAAGCCGCGCAGCATTGCCAGAAACGCAGAGATCAGCGTGATGCCAATCAGAATGCCGTCGAGGAGGGTGATGCCCATATCGTCATTGCTCGTCTTGATGGTCGTGTATCAGGCGAAGCCGCGTTTGAGCGTCCTCAATTTTCGCCCTCTTCTAGGGCATTGCCAGCAATATTGGCAACCATGTCCATCAAGCCTTCCACGGTTGTCGTTCGCAGGCCTTTTTCGGGCACTTCGCCGGCACCCGCCGGTAGCATGGCATGCCCGAAGCCCAGCTTCGAAGCTTCCTTCAGACGGGCAGCGGAATGGCTTACAGGGCGGACCGCTCCAGACAGGCTGATTTCGCCGAACACGACATTGTCGACCGGCAGGGGACGGGCCGTCAGCGACGAAACCAGCGCTGCGGCGACCGCCAGATCCGCCGCTGGTTCATGAATGCGGTAGCCGCCGGCAACGTTCAGATAAACATCGTGTTGTCCCAATCGCACACCGCAATGGGCTTCCAGTACGGCCAAGATCATAGACAGCCGGGCGCCATCCCAGCCAACAACAGCGCGGCGCGGCGTACCGAGCGATGATTGGGCCACGAGCGCCTGTATTTCCACCAGTACAGGGCGTGTGCCCTCCATGCCTGCAAACACCGCCGCTCCAGGGGCCTTGGCATTACGCTCGCCCAGGAACAATTCAGATGGGTTGCGCACTTCCGCCAAGCCGCCATCGCCCATAGCGAAAACGCCGATCTCATCGGTCGCGCCGAAGCGGTTCTTCACACCGCGCAAAATGCGGAACTGATGGCCGCCTTCACCTTCAAAATAGAGGACGGCGTCCACCATGTGCTCCACCACCCGCGGTCCAGCGATCTGGCCATCCTTGGTCACGTGTCCCACCAGCACGACTGTTGCACCTGTGTTTTTGGCATGGCGGATCATGGCCTGTGCCGAGGAGCGCACCTGGCTGACTGTGCCCGGCGCGGACTCGACGGACGACGTCCAGAGCGTTTGAATTGAGTCGATCACCACGAAATCCGCCGACCCTTCGGATTTAATGGTCGCCAGAATGTCCTCGACATTGGTTTCCGCCGCCAGACCTACCGGCGCTTTGTCGACGCCCAGCCGTTGCGCCCGCAGCCGCACTTGCGCCACCGCTTCCTCGCCGGAGATGTAGATGACCTTCTTGCCTCTTTGTGCCAGCGCTGCCGCTGCCTGCATCAGGATGGTGGATTTACCGATCCCCGGATCGCCGCCCACCAGTAGGGCCGAACCGCGCACAAAGCCGCCGCCGGTCACCCGGTCCAACTCTTCAATACCAGTGGTAAAGCGCGGTGCCTCTTCTATTTCGCCCGATAGCGGGACCAGCTTGGCCGCGCGCCCTTTGGTCAATGCGCTCTTTGGCCCGCCACCGACGCCGCCGGTTTCGGCAACCTCTTCGACAATCGTGTTCCACTCGCCGCAGGCATCGCAGCGCCCACTCCAACGTGGATAAACAGCACCGCAGTTTTGGCAGATGTAGGAGGTCTTTGGCTTGGCCATCAGGCGTTCTCAGAAGGTTCGATGTATGAATAGGCAGCCCGCGGTGACAGTCCGGTGAGCAACTCATAGCCAATGGTGCCCGCCGCCCGCGCCGCATCGTCCACCGCGAGATCCGGGCCGAACAGTTGAACCCAATTTTCGATGCGCTCGCTCTCCGGCACGGCGGAAATGTCGATGGCCGTGAGATCCATGGAGACCCGCCCGGCCACGGGCACCAGATGGCGACCGTATCGCATCTTGGCACCTGTTGGTTCAGCCCCACGCAAAGCGACGCCACTTCCACTGGCCGCCCGGTGGTAGCCATCAGCATATCCAGCCGACACGATTGCCACCGTTGCTGCCGCCTCGAAGCGATGGCTGGCGCCGTAGCCGATGGTCTCCCCTGCTCTGACGTGTCGGGTGGCGAGTATTCGGGCTTTCGCGGTGACGACCGTCTGCATGGGGTTGACGCCGGGGGCCTGGCATTCGCCACCGTAGAGCGCGATGCCGGGGCGGGTTAGGTCAAAGGCGTAGTCCCCACCCAAAAAATGCGCGCCAGAATTGGCAAGAGACGCCCGGGTTTTGGGCATACCCGCCGCGACCTGTTGAAAGCGCGATAGCTGCATCTCATTGTGGGGATGCTCTGCCTCATCGGCGCAGGCGAGGTGGCTCATAATGAGTGTTGGGTTCAGCGCTTGCAGGGATGCGCTGTCTTGCAGCAGCGCCGCATGTTCAGCCATCGTGAGCCCAAGCCTGTTCATGCCGGTATCCACATGCAAAGCGCTCGGTGCATGTTGGCCGCGAGCGCGCAGGCCATCTAGCCATACCTGCATGTCCTGATGGCTGGAGATCACCGGTGTCAGAGCGTTTTCGAGATAGGTCATGGTCAGGTCTGACCCACCCATCAGCCCGTTGAATAAATAAATGTCGGGCTCCGCGCCCAGCACGCGCCGCAATATTATGGCCTCTTCTGGCAGGGCGACGAAAAAGCTCTTGCAGCCTGCCTTGTGCAGGGCGACACCCGCTCTTTCCAGGCCACAGCCATAGGCGTTGGCTTTTACGGTGGCTGCCGTCTCGGCGCTTGGAGTCATGGCATCAAGGGCACGCCAATTGGCCACGAGCGCGCCAAGGTCCACCGTCACCTGCATGCCAGCAAGGCGCGGGGCCGCTGGTACGCGCTCATTTGCCATCAACGGGAGTCCGGATAATAGCCGTCCTGCGCTAGGTCAGAGAAGCGCGTGAACTCCGCTTCAAAGGCCAAACTCACGGTGCCGGTGGGGCCGTGGCGTTGCTTGGCGATAATCACGTCGCCCTTGCCGTGAGCCTTCTCCATTTTGGCCATCCACTCGGCATATTTGTCGGCATCGCTTTGGTCCGGCTCCAGTTGCTGGACGTAATATTCTTCGCGGAACACGAAGATCACCACGTCCGCATCCTGCTCGATGGAGCCTGATTCACGCAGATCTGACAGTTGAGGGCGTTTGTCTTCGCGGCTTTCCACTTGGCGCGAAAGCTGGCTCAGCGCGATGATCGGCACGTTCAGTTCCTTGGCCAACGCCTTCAGGCCCGTGGTGATTTCCGTCACTTCCTGCACGCGGTTGCCCTGATTTTTGCCGCTGCCCTGCATCAGCTGGATATAGTCCACTACCATCACGTCCAAACCCCGCTGTCGCTTGAGGCGGCGGGCGCGCGCGGCCAGCTGGGCGATGGAAATGCCACCGGTTTGGTCAATGTAAAAGGGTAGTTCGTTCATCTCGCGGGAAGCGATGGTTAGGCGCTCAAAGTCACGCTCGGTAATTTCACCACGGCGGATCTTTGATGACGAAACCCCTGCTTCCGCCGAAATGATACGGGTGGCGAGCTGCTCGGCGCTCATCTCCAGGGAAACGAAACCGACAATCCCCCCATTTTCCGCCACTGTTTCGCCGTCCGCCGACACAGCGCCCCGGTAGGCTTTGGCTACATTCAGCGCCACATTGGTGGCCAAAGCCGTTTTGCCCATACCCGGGCGCCCGGCGAGAATGATGAGGTCGGACGCCTGCAGCCCTCCCATCTTCCTATCGAGGCTGGAGATACCGCAAGATGTGCCGGACAGGCCACCATCGCGCTGGAAAGCCGCCGCCGCCATGTCGATGGCCGTGTTGATTGCCTCGCCAAAGCCCACAAAGCCCTGATCGGCGCGGCCACTCTCCGCTAGCGAGAAAAGACGCCGCTCCACATCTTCGATCTGATCATTGGGCTCAAGATCCACCGGCGCGTCATAGGCGATGTTGACCATGTCTTCGCCGATGGTGATCAGCGAACGCCGGGTGGCAAGGTCGTAGATGGACTGGCCATAGTCGCCAGCGTTCAGAATGGTCGGCGCTTCCGCGGCAAGCCGCGCCAGATAAAACGCCACCGTCATGTCGCCGACTTTCTCGTCGGCGGGCAGGAAGGTCTTGATTGTCACCGGATTGGCAATTTTGTTCTGGCGGATCAGGTCTGCCACCACCTGATAGATTTCGCGGTGCAGCGGCTCGTAAAAATGGTCCGCAGTCAAATAGTCCGAGACCCGGTAATAGGCCTCGTTGTTGACCAAAATCGCACCCAATAGAGCCTGCTCGGCCTCAATATTGTGCGGAGATTGGCGGTAAGCATCCTGGGCGGCGCCGGCACTCGCCGTGGCCTGCGGGTCGTCACCCCCAATGGGCATGATGTTGGAAGCGCCGTCGGCCATGTGTGTTTTGTCCCCTCAGACTGAAGCACCGGTTTTAGCCGGTTGAGCAGTACGGCCAAGGCCAAAAAAGAATCTTCCCTGTTGACCCGTGGTTGGACTGATTCTGGGGAAAACTTATCCACTCGTCCACAGGTTCGGCCACACAAAAGGGGCGCCCCGCGAGGCGCCCCATCGAATGTTGTGGCGAAGCAATTTTAGCCGCGGTCTTCTTCGTCCGCAGTAGCTTCGTCGCCCATGGTCTCATTGCCGGGTGCGCCTTCTTCGGCTGCATCGTCGCTTTCCAGCACTTCAGCCTCTACACCTTCTTCAAACAGCTCTTCGACGGCTGGCGCTTCTTCTTCTGCACCATCTTCATCGTCAAAATCATCATAGTCGCGGCCCGTCAGATCTTCACCGGCGGCTTGACGCTCGGCTTCGTCTGCGGAGCGGGCCACATTGACTTCGATGGACTGGATCACCTCAGGGTGCAGCGTGATGGTCACGGCGTGAAGGCCGATGGTTTTGATCGGGTTCGCCAGTTCGATCTGATTCTTGGCAATGGAGAAGCCATCGTCTGCGAGATCGGCGGCAATATCGCGGGTGGATACGGAGCCGTAGAGCTGACCGGTCTCGCCAGCAGAGCGGATCATGACCAATTGCTTGCCATCGAGCTTGCTGGAGATGCCTTCGGCTTCCGTCTTGCGCTCTTCGTTGCGTGTTTCTAGCGTGGCGCGCTGGGCTTCAAATTTGGCGCGGTTGGCGTCGTTTGCGCGCAGGGCCTTGCCACTTGGCAGCAGGAAGTTGCGGGCGTAGCCGTCTTTCACAGTAACTTCGTCACCCATGGTGCCGAGCTTGCCGATGCGTTCGAGTAGAATGACTTGCATTGTTTTAGTCCTTTAGTTGTCAGTTCGATTTGTTGGGTTTGCCTGCTGCACGTGCGCGCAGGCCGTAAAAGGCCTCGGCGATGCCGAGACCGATGAAGAGAAGTGCTGGAAAGCCAAACAAGATGAGCGGGCCGTAAGCTGCCAAGAGCAGAAGTCCCCGGGCGGGCATGCCCTGGGTGATGGAGTGGATGACGGCGAGGCCAACAAGCATGAAACCTGTACCGAAGGTGCCGGCAACGATGCCGCCGATTGGGGCAAACGTGCCGCCGACTGCGAACAACAGAACGGCTACAGTGAAGACGCCAGCATAGAGCGGCAAAAGGTTCAATGTATTTGGCCAGTTTGGGGCGGGGCGGCTGAGACGCCCTGACGAGCGGTTGATGCGCTCGGCCAATGTAAAGTTCATCACCAGAATGGCGACCCAGGTGCCTGCTAGCGACACCGGCATCCACCGGGCGACCGACGATGCGAAAGCGGCCAACGTGTCCTCATTCAGGTCGGCCAGGATTTCGCTGCTTTCCGGGTTGTTCTCATTGGCTGTGATGAAGGAGCGGAAAATTTCGGTGACCAGTGCCTGAAGGTCCGCTTCACCCATGCCGGACAAAAGCCCTACGACCACAAAAGCCAAGCTGAATGCGATCAAAGCCCGGGCGAACGTCTCACCAATCGGATACCAGGCTATTCGGCCCGCAGGACCACCCAATTCTTCGGCGGGGCGCGACAGGGTGTAAAAATAAGCAGCGACGCAGCCGGGCACCGCGATAATAAGCGTGGCCACACCGGCAACAACCGGGTCGGCGACCAGCGAAAGCGTGATGGCGAGGGCCAGCGCGCCCAAAATGCTGGCTTGCGGCAGCCAGCCGAGCGCGATGATCAAAATCGGCAGCGGCGAGAACAGCAGCAATGGCACTGCCAAGCCCGCCCCCTTAGCTGCTCCCAAAAACAGAAGCGCCGAAGCGATGCCACCAAGCGTGCCAGCGATGATTGGGTGTGAAAACATTTCGCTCCGCTGTCCCAGGGCTTCTTGAGCGCCGGTTAGGGGACCATTCCCCAACTTGATCGTGCGCCGTTGCCAGCGCGATCCGAGATTTGTACCACCGGGGCCAAGGCCCCGGCGGCAAATGCTTGGGTGAAGTCTTACTTCACAACATATGGCAGCAGGCCGAGGAAGCGGGCGCGCTTGATGGCTGTTGCCAGTTCACGCTGCTTTTTCATGCTAACGGCCGTGATGCGGGAAGGCACGATCTTGCCGCGCTCGGAAATGTAGCGCTGCAGAAGACGCGTGTCTTTGTAGTCGATCTTCGGTGCATTTTGGCCGGAGAACGGGCAGGTTTTGCGGCGGCGATGGAATGGCCGGCGCTGCGGAAGTTGTGCGATATCAACCATTATGCTGCTCCTTCTTCACGGCGGGGACGATCTTCGCGGGGGCGACGCTCGCCGCCACGGTCACCACGTGAACCACGGTCGCCGTCACGGCGTGGACGGTCGTCGCGGTCGCGCTTCTGCATCATCACGGAAGGCTCTTCCGAATGTTCCTCGACCTTAAGGGTCATGAAGCGCAAAACGTCTTCGTTCAAGCGCATCTGACGTTCCATCTCGGCGACGGCGGCATGGGGCGCGTCGATGTCGATAAGGACGTAGTGAGCCTTACGGTTTTTGCGAATGCGGTATTGCAGGGTTTTCAGGCCCCACATCTCAATTTTGCCGAAGGAGCCTTCGCCCGCTTCGATCACGCCTTTGAATTGTTCAACAAGCGCTTCGACCTGCGTCGTGGAAATATCCTGACGGCACATCAATACATGTTCATAAAGAGCCATTGGCTGCCTTTCTTTTGTGTCACCGGCGCTGGCGCGGAGCCTCATCAAAACGTCCCCATGGCGCAATGCCAGAAAGGCGTCAGACGATTGTGAGCGGAGACACGGAGAACCGGAACATCTAACATGTTCCCTGCAAATAAGCGCTTCCCGTTCAGCCCCCAGCCATGGCCGGACGGCGCGCTTATACAGGTTTCCAACTTTTGGGCAAGGCGCAAGGCAGCATCAATAGCTCAACGAAAAAGGCCCCCGCCGAAGCGAGGGCCTATCAAATTCACAAATCGGAATACCGATTACATACCCAGTGGGGAGTCTGCGCTCAGGTACACGTCGTACGACTTACCATTGCTGTCGTCGTTGCCGTCTTCGCGCACAACGACGTTTGCGGCTGCGACTGTCACCAGCTTGTCGTCAATGCTGATTTCCAGTGTCTGGTTGTCGATGACGCGGGACACGAAGCCAACGCGCTCGCCATCAGAGTTGAAGACGTCTGCGGTGTTCAGGCCTGGGCCTGCCGTTGCGACGGTGGCGGCAGCAGCGGCTGCGGTCATGCCAAATGTCAGGGCTGTGGCGAGAAGGAGGTTTTTCATTTTTTTTCCTGTCGTTTTGTTCAGGTTAGCGAGACTGTCTCGGGTGTCTCTGGCCCAACAACCCGCTGATTGCCGATTTGGTTTCAAACTTTCTAAGAAAAATTCCTGTGCGGTATCAGGGTATTATAATAGTTGTGTTCGGTTATTGGGATACCGCCCCCCGCGCAAATATTCGTTCGCTTGACGGCTCCAACTCAAAAAAACGCCCCCCAAAATGAAATGGAGGGCGTCTATTTTGGTATCGATCAGCGGGGCCTGTTATCTGGCCAGGGAGGAGGACCAGCTCTTTGGTTCCCGCTAAAGACGGTACTGTTAGTTGCTCAGGATAACCGTTGCACTGTCACCGTCGCCATTGCTTGGTTGGATGTAGAAGTCGCCGCCGCTGAGCACCTGATCGTTGCCGGCGATGCGGACTTTCAGCGAGTTGTTGTCATTTGCATAAAGTACGAAACCAACCCGTGCGCCGCTGGAGTCGCGGACGTCAGCATGGACAATTGAATTGCCAACCGAGCTGATTGTGGCGGCGGCAGCGCCAGATACGGCAGTTGTTGCGGCGATGGCGGCAAGGATGAGAACTTTTTTCATTGGGGGTATTCCTTTTTTGTTTTGGTCAGTTGGTCGTCGGCTTGGTTTGTTGTTATCCGGCGACAGGATCAAAATTAGCGGCTGCGGCGATCACTGTCGCATCACGTCCTATGAACCGCCTTCAACGCAATGGGAGATCTGCGTGTGACCATCGTGAACTTGGGATCCATCAACGCTGATCTTGTTTATCGGCTTCAAAGGTTTCC
>JBCDIB010000059.1:0-9771 GCA_038749385.1 Pseudomonadota bacterium
AATGGCATGCTGTCCTGCAATTTCCGTAAGGTAGCCTGCGACGCGACAAGTTGCCAAACGAAAAAGGGCCAGCAAGCGCCAGCCCTCATTAACGTGATTAATCCGTGTGGGTTCCAGGTCCCACATGCAAGTCGCACACGCCATCCCACCAAAAGCACACCAAAGTCCTAGAAAGGGTTCCAGGTCGGGGTGCGGGTCAGCTTCAAATAGCCCACATTCAGGCCCAACCGCGCGCCAACACCTGTCTTTATAGGCACAAGGGCAACGTTGCGGTTTTTAAGAACTGTCATCCCGACGCCCCCCACCAGATAGGCCGAGCCGGACACGCCAGGGTAGCGTTTATAGAGCCCATCAATGCTGTCGAGATTATAGACAAGGATCATGGTGCGGGCGCCATCGCCACCCCAATCCACGCCAACGCTGGGTCCCTGCCAAAACACGCGGTGGTCGCCGGCATTGCGGGTGAACAAGGTGCCTTCGCCAAAACGTAGGCCGCCAATATAAGCGCCGGACGCTTCTTCACCCAAAATGTAACCATTTGGTTGGCCATAGCGAGACATGGCCCGTTCCACGGTCTGCGCAAAAGCCTGGCTGACGGAGCCGAAGAAGGAGTGACCGATATCGACCACTTCATTCTGACTGTAGCGCTGTTGATTTGCACTGGCAGGCGCCGTGGCTGCGACCGCCATAGCTATGAAGCCAACGACCAGACCGAGCTTGCGGAGGGCCGGCTTATGAAAGGCCAGATAATGGAGGGAACGCGAAAACATGATGCACCTCTGTTTGAGTTTGGTCTCCACACAATGGAGACGGAATTTCAGCTCAGGCTGCATTCATCATCTGACCAACTGGTGTGGGCAAAGACGTCGAAGGTTTAACCTCGCGCTCATCTTTCCCCGCCACTTTGGTGTCCATGGTAAACGAAACCGAACCGGCTTGACGGCATCATGCGCCCAAAGGTTTTCCAATTGTTAAACATCCGATCATCAAGGCATGGGCCTCGCACCGCAACACGGCGCACGCTGCTGCTTGCTGGCTGCTTGGTAACCGTTCAATTCGCCGTGGCACCCGCTGGCGCTGTGGGCCTTGATCAGGAAGATCGCATTGACCTGCAGCGTTTCGACATCGGTCCATTTGTTGCAGATGTGCACACAGGTGTGGCGCTGGGCGGTTTCGACCCGGTGGAATTCTTCCTGTCGCGCATGGCGGTGGACGGCAACCCCAAGCTCCAGGCAACCATGCGCAGCGGTTCCCTCCGCTCCACATTCTATTTTCGCACCATCGCCAACCGTGATGCGTTTTTGCAAAGCCCGCAGGTCTATCTTCCGCGGTTTGGCGCAAACTGCGCCATGCAATTGGCCAGGGGGCGTGAGGTCACCGGCAACCCTGAAATATGGGCGCTATACCGCAATCGACTGTTTGTCTTCCACTCGGCTAGTCTGCGCGACGAGTGGTTAGCCGCTCCAGGCGGATTTTCTGCCCAGGCCGAAAAAATCTGGGATCCAAAACTCGGCCTTCGGCACACGGCCGCAACACAAACATTCGAGGGATCCTGACGGTCACCCTCTGAACACCCCCTACACGCAACAGCTACACACCTTGTGAGACACCAATGAACGCTCTTCCAAATCTCTCCGCCGCCGACCTGGCAGCCCTTTTGTGCAGCCGCGTCTGCCACGACGTCATCGGTCCACTGGGCGCAGTCGCCAACGGGCTCGAGGTCCTAGACGAAGACAATGGCAACGAAATGCACGACTTCGCCATGGAATTGATCCGCAAATCGACCGGTTCCGCATCGGCCAAGCTCAAATTCTGTCGCATCGCCTACGGGGCCGCTGGCTCAGCGGGCGCTTCCATTGACACTGGCGACGCCGAGACCGTCGTGCGCGATCTGATGGAGCACGAGAAGCCCGATGTAACGTGGGAAGGCCCCCGCGCTCTGGTGGGCAAGAACCGGGTCAAGCTGCTGCTCAATCTTGTGGCGTCCGGCCTGCATGCGATCCCCCGGGGCGGCACCATCGCTGTTTCACTCGAAGCGCCGGAAAGTGACAACGCCGTGCTGACAGTAACCTGCACCGGCAAAAACGCCCGTGTGCCTTCCTTGCTGCTCGACTTTATGAATGGCACCCATGAGGGCGACGTGGATGCCCACGCCATCCAATCCTACTACACCGTGCTGCTGGCCAAGGAGACTGGCATGACGCTCGCCGCGACCGTCAACGCTGAAACGGTGACGTTAAAGGCAACCGCTTAATCATAACGGAGTTTGGCAGCGTCGGCCGGCCACACGTTAACAATCGGGCAGGGTTGGCGCTCTATGCTCTTCAAACAATATCATTTTGGGGAAATGTTGTGACCAAGAACTGCATGATCGTCGACGACTCGAGCGTCATCCGAAACGTGGCCGAAAGGATTTTCGACACAATAGGATTCCGGGTCATTCATGCTGAAAGTGGCCACGAAGCGCGCAAGGCTTGCATGAACGGCTGTCCCGAGGTGATCATGGTCGACTGGCGTCTGCCGGAAGAGGACAGCGTGGAACTGGTGCGCGACCTGCGCGCCCTCGGATCCGACAAGAACCGGCCCTTCATCATATTCCTGACGTCAGAAATGAACGTGGCTTCCATGGCAAAAGCCCGCCGCGCCGGCGCTGACGGTTACTTTATGAAGCCGTTTGACCGCTCGTCCCTATCGAGCAAGATGCGCGAACTGGGCCTGGCTGCCTAATTCATCTACCACACTGATCGGGCTTCGCCGAGCAACTGGGCCCTCATGAAAAAGAGGCGGCGCAACTGCGCGCTGCAGCACTCGCTTTTTAGCTGCCCGCGCTCGGCGCGGCTCACCGATCTGTCAGATGTACCGCAAATATCATAAATAAAAGCCGCCCGGTTTCCCGAGCGGCTTTTGGAAACTTTCATGTTGGAGGAGGCTAAGCAGTTTCAGCCAGCTCTTCTGGTTCCCGCAGCACGTAGCCGCGGCCCCAGACTGTTTCGATGTAATTCTTGCCGCCGGTGGCAGATGCCAGCTTTTTGCGAAGCTTACAGATGAACACGTCGATAATCTTGAGTTCCGGCTCGTCCATGCCGCCATAGAGGTGGTTGAGGAACATTTCCTTGGTGAGCGTGGTGCCCTTGCGCAGCGAAAGCAGCTCCAGCATCTGATATTCTTTGCCGGTGAGGTGCACGCGCTGACCGCCGACTTCGACGGTCTTGGCGTCCAGGTTCACAACCAGATCGCCTGTTGTGATGACCGACTGAGCGTGTCCCTTGGAGCGGCGCACGATGGCGTGGATGCGGGCAACCAACTCGTCCTTGTGGAACGGCTTGGTCATGTAATCGTCAGCGCCAAAGCCGAGGCCGCGCACCTTGTCTTCAATGCCAGCCAGGCCGGAGAGAATGAGGATCGGCGTCTTCACCTTGGACAGGCGAAGCGTACGAAGCACTTCGTAACCGGACATGTCCGGAAGGTTCAGATCGAGCAAGATGATGTCGTAATCATAGAGCTTGCCGAGATCGACGCCCTCTTCACCCAGATCGGTGGTGTACACGTTGAAGCTTTCAGACTTCAGCATCAGCTCGATGGATTGAGCGGTAGCGCTGTCGTCTTCGATTAACAGTACGCGCATTGCGTTCCCCTTATTCAGCCTGGCGGCGGCGTTTAGCTCGGCTTCGGGCCGCGCTTCGTTCGTGGCCAAATCGTGGCACTAAATGGTTAACAAACTCTGATTCGCGCTGGCAAGTGCTGGGCGTGGACTTCATGATTTGATCTAAACCTACTGAAACTACTTGGAAAATCAGTAGAAAGCATCTCTTCACAAACTTTAAGAAAGTGTGGCATCTGATTCTGCCGACTCACACTTTGCTCAATTTAACGTCCGGCAATTTACCTCGCTTTAATCGCTAACATTCATCATTAACCGCAGATATGAACGAACCGTTACCGTGTGGGCGCGTCCGAAAGGAAACAGCAACCCGGTCCTAACGGCGTGAAAGGATTTCGCGCAGTGCGAGCGCTGATCGAAGACATAGCGAGCCAGACCACGACGCAGCTCAACGGCCGCGTCGCTGCGATCTCAGGTTCAATGGTGGAAGTGTGCGGACCTGTGTTCGCATTCTCCATCGGTATGCGCTTGTCCGCTCGCTTGGACACAGCTCTGGATGGCGAACCGCAAGCCCTGCCACTCGAGATTGTGGCCCTGCGCGACGACCGTGCCATGTGCATGGCCTATGAGGGAGTGGAAGGCCTGCGCCGTGGCGCGCTGGTTGATGTGGTGGCCAGCGGAAACACACTCCGCCCGGGCGAAGACTGGTTGGGCCGGATCGTGGACGGTCTGGGTGCACCCATCGACAATTTTGGTGTCTTGCAAAATGGGGGCTCGGCCTGCCCGGTGCGGGCCAAGCCACCTGCCCCCGCCGTGCGTGGCCGCGTGGGCCAGCCGGTGGATCTGGGCGTCAAAGCCATCAACACCTTCACGACCATGTGCGAAGGCCAGCGCATGGGTATCTTTGCCGGGTCAGGCGTCGGCAAATCCGTCCTCATGTCCATGCTGGCCCGAAATGCCGACTTCGATGTGGTCGTCATAGGGCTGATCGGTGAACGCGGGCGCGAGGTCAAAGAATTTATCGAAGACGATCTGGGCACCGAAGGTCTAAAGCGGGCCTGTGTGGTGGTGGCGACCTCCGACGAGCCTGCCCTCAAGCGCCGACAAGCTGCATATACGGCGATGACAATTGCCGAGAGCTTCCGAAATCGCGGCAAACGCGTTCTGCTGATGATGGATTCTGTGACACGCTTCGCAATGGCCCAGCGCGAGATTGGCCTTGCAGCGGGAGAGCCCCCCACCACCAAGGGCTACACGCCTTCGGTCTTCGCAGAATTGCCCAAACTGCTGGAACGCGCGGGTCCCGGTGCCCACGATGTCGGCTCCATCACCGCGCTCTTCACCGTGCTGGTGGAAGGCGACAATCACAATGAACCCGTGGCCGATGCCGTACGCGGTATCCTCGATGGTCACATCGTCATGGACCGGGCCATCGCCGAGCGCGGCCGATATCCGGCCATTGACGTCCTTAAATCGGTGTCCCGCACCATGCCCAATTGCGTGCCCATGGATGTGCGGCCGCTGCTCACCAAGGCCCGGCACCTGATGAGCACTTATGCTGATATGGAAGACCTCATTCGCCTCGGCGCTTACCGCAAAGGGTCTGACCCAGCCGTGGATACCTCAATAGAGCTCAATCCGGCGTTTGAGGCGTTCCTCACCCAACAAAAAGGCGAGGCCATGGGCCTTGCCGAAAGCTATGAAGCCTTGGCGCAGATTGTTGCGACGGCTTCCCCCGGCAGCGATGCCGACACCCCATCCGACACTTCAAGGACTGAAGTGGCGGCGGCCAGTTGAGCCGCCTCACGGTAAAACCCGCGTTTCTAGGGAGTATTGAGTCATGAGATCGCGAGAAAAGAGCCTGATTAAACTGAAACGGTTCCAGGTGGATGAAAAGCGCCGCCAGGTGACCAGCATCGAAATGATGATGGCCGACATGCAGCGCATGGCCGGTGATTTGCAGGCACAAGTTGAAAGCGAAGAGAAGAAGTCGGGCATTTCCGACATCACCCATTTTGCTTATCCAACATTTGCCAAAGCGGCCCGCACCCGCGCGGAGAATATCGAGGCTTCCATCCTCGAACTTCGCGAAAAGCTGGAGCCGGCCCAGGACGAATTGGCGGAAGCCGTTGAGGAACTCAAAAAAGCCGAGCTTCTGCACGAACGGGACAATGCTGCGCTCATCGCCGAAGAAGAAGCCGCCGAACAGGCCGCTTTGGACGAAGTGGCCGGCCGCCACGCCATGATCGGCTAGCAGCCAGCTAGCCCTTCCAATTCTACTCCCTTAGGCTCGGCTGCGCGGCGCGCAGACCGGGCTTTAGGCATGTTGCCATCAGTCGCAACTGTCGATTGCCATGGTCGCAGCCTCTATTGCGGCGGCGAAAGACTGCAGCGTATCGGCGGCTGAAGCCAAGTCAGAATGGGTGCCACCGGAAAAGGTTTGCGCGATCGACGTGGCGCAGGTGCCATAAAGCCCAGCTAGTTCGGCAAAACGATCTTTGGTTATCTCCACTTTGACGGAGCGGCCATCCTCCTCCGAAGCTACCCGTTCGACTAAGGCGGCTTTAACGAGCCGGTTGATAAGCGCGGTCACCGATCCACTCGACAATCCCAATTTCGCGCCCAGCTCGCCCGGCGTCAACGCGCCGCCCTCGAGGGCATTCAGGCCCCGGAGGTCTGTGCGGTTGATTTCAAGTCGGGCTGCCATCTGAGCATCCATGGTGTCCAAAGCGCCATGGACGGCCCGGCCCGCCGCAATGAGTTGCTGCAGTGACATGATCCTTCGCCCCAAAATTATCTTGACCATCAAGACAGTTTCATTTATCTCGAACTTCAAGATAACAAGTTGAGGAGCTTCGGACCAATGGAAATTCTAATTTTCGCTCTGGTCGGATTGGTCGTGTTGGTGGCCCTGTTGTCAGCGCTTGCACCTGCCCGCGTCGAATATACGGAGTCGATCGAGATAAGAGCGCCAATCGAGGAAGTTTACGACGACATCCGAATGCAGGAGCGGCTTATGCGCTGGTCTGCATGGCCCGCAGAAACAAATTCCACATGTGCATTAGAAGGCGTGGACGGTCTCGTGGGCGCCCGAACCGCCTTTTTCAACAAAGGCAAGCGAGTGGGTCATCAGGAGGTGATGAAACTGAAAGACAACCAGCTCGTAAGCCTGACACTCGTGGGTCCCGGCCCGCCCCACAAGCCGGAACTTACTTTTCAGCTACACGAAATCGCGGACAATCGGACCCGTGTAGATGCTCACTTCGTCAATCAGTTGCCACGCCCTTTCAACGCCATCTGGAAATTTGCTGGACTGACCAATTGGACACGCAGCATGCATCGCAAAGATTTGGTGGGATTAAAGCAATTCTCAGAGCCGCCGCATCGGGACGCATCAGGCAATATCATCGGACGGGACCCCACAGCACCCAACCCGCATGAGCATAAAATTGCCTGAATAGTAACGCTCCAAAACCGCTTGCACTTCACAGCGCAAATGGCGCTTGGCGGGAACCTTCCAGCAATCAGGCCGTTCACTGCTCAGCAAATGATGGAGTGTCGCCATGGCCTGTTCGAAAAGTCACGAGGAAATCTGGGATGAGTGGGGCGATCTTGTGAACATGGCTCCCAAGGAACTCGACGACTGGCTCGACACTGAAGAAAGCAAATCAGTTGGCGCTGACAGTGGTGATGGCGAGAGCAAAGGCCACAAATCTGGCGTGCGGATCGTCGAAATCAAACGCACCAACAATGGCGATCTGTCCGACGATGATTGGAACCACATGGCGACGGTTGTGGGCTATATCAAACGCCATCTCAGTCAGGGCGGGCCTGATGCTGATGTGGAAACATCAAACTAGCGCTACAGTCTGATGAGTTGGGGCCATGACCCTATGAAGGACGCCTGAACGTTTGGCGGACCGTGATCTAACCCAAGGCTCTATTTCCAAGCATCTCATGGTGCTCACCAGCCCCATGGTTGTGGGCGTGCTGTCGGTCATGTCGATTGCGATCGCCGACAGCTATTTTCTGGGCCAAGTCAGCTCGCAGCATTTGGCCGCGATCTCCATCGTCTATCCAATTTCCATTGTGCTTTCCTCGCTAGGCATTGGCCTCAGCGCTGGAGCCAACGCGCTGGTCAGTCAGGCCATCGGCTCCAAATCGGGCAGTGATAAAGTCCTGTCGGCCCATAGCGTTGGCATCGCGTTCGGCTGCTCGCTCTTCTTCACCGCCGTCATGTACGTCGCTTACCCCTTCATCTTTTCCCTTATGAATGCGGAAGGGCGGGTGTTGGAGCTGATCAACATCTACGTACCCATTTGGCTCGCCAGCTTTCCGCCACTTATCCTGATGATGGTCCTCAATGCCTGCATGCGTGCGCGGGGCGAAACATTCATACCGGCCGCTCTGATGGTGGTGAGCGCACTCATGAATATCGCGCTCAACCCGTTGCTTATCTTCGGCTGGGGTCCTGTACCGGCATTTGATATGGCAGGTGCCGCCTGGTCCACGCTGATAGCCCGCTCCATCGCAGTGTTCGCCTTTATCGGCGTGATCATCTTCTACAAACGCATCTTCACCCTGACCTGTTTTGTCACCGGCAACTGGTGGAGCTCCGCCAAAGAACTGGCGAATGTGGGGGCAGTCGCCGCGCTTTCAAATGCCATCAATCCGCTGGGTCTGGCCATCGTCACCGGTTTTGTGGCGTCCTTGGGAGAGGACCTCGTCGCTGGTTTCGGCGCAGCAAGCCGCATCCAGTCATTGGCTCTAGTGCCGCTGCTTGCACTCTCCGGTTCCATTTCCGCGGTCGTGGGTCAAAATTGGGGTGCCGACGAGAAAGGCCGGGTCAGCCGCGCCGTCATTGAAAGCTCGACCTTTTGCATAGGTTACGGACTGATAGTCGCGACCCTACTCCTGTTCAGCACCGAGTGGGTGGCAGGTTTCTTCTCGGACAAAGAGCCGGTCATCGAAGCTGCGGCTCAATATATGCGTTGGGTGTCATGGAGCTTCCTTGGCTACGGTATTCTGGTCTGCATCAACTCATCCATGAATGCCCGTGGCAAGCCGGTGCCATCATTCGTCGTTGGCGCGTCCCGGGTATTCGCTGTCTACGTGCCCCTGGCCTGGTTGCTGCAAACCATGTTCGGCTATTCCGGCGTGTTGATCGCGGCCATCACCGCCAATATGCTCGGCGCCCTTGCAAATATCTGGATCGCCAGCCGCTACGACGTTCTGGCCGTTAACCAGATGCGCGGATCTCTGCCATTCATTAACGCAAAAAAGGAGCCTGCCCGTGGCTGATGATCGAGCGTCCATCAAAGATGAAGACACATATGATGCCTTGCGTGAGCAGGGTGCATCGAAGGAAAAGGCCGCGCGGATCGCCAACGCCCGTGCTGGCGGCGGCGAACCCTCAAAGAAGGGCGGCGAGGCCGCCAACTACGAAGAACGCACCAAAGAACAACTCTATGAACGGGCACAAGAGCTCGACATTGAGGGTCGATCAGACATTAGCAAGAACGAATTGATCGACGCTTTGCGCAACCATTGATTGCCAATCAGGCAGCCATCAGACGTCCGATCTTGAACCCTTCGTCCCGCGCGGCATAGATCGCACGGGGCGGGCGCGCTTCGGTGTCGACATCGCGCTGCAACCACCGCGCCTGTTCAAGCCGCTGCAAAGACAGGCTTAGCGCACGATCTGTAATCGTCGGCAGGCCGCGCTTGATCTCAGTGAAACGCATTGGCTCTTCGAGGCGGGACAAGACGGGTAACGTCCACGCCCGGCGCAGTAAAACCTGCTGCTCCTCACCGGGCACCAATTGTTCAACCTGATCGGCGACATAGGCCACCCTGGCCCCGAGCGCCGTCAAACGGAATTCGGGGCGCAACGGGTGGCCGTGCCCCGGATTCCTCTCCAGCAGCTTCATCTCAAGCAAATGGTCGAGGCTTTGGCGAAACGCGGTGCGCCCGGCACCCGTGGCGTGGATCAGTGCCGCCTGCCGCCCTGCCACGCCGCGATGCATGCAAGCTAGAAGCGGCAAAGCCCAGGCCCGTGCACTCAGATTGACAAGCAGATTTATGTCCATAATGTATAGTATATACATTTTTAGGAGATATGCCATGGCCTTGGTCACGTTGGACAACACCATCACCATCGCTCTGTCAGT
>JBCDIB010000060.1:0-9726 GCA_038749385.1 Pseudomonadota bacterium
ATGTATCAGAGCGAAGTTCCCGCCTACGGCCAGTTGATTGCCCTTGTGGGCGAGATCAATGACACCGTGTTGGGCTCCCAGGCTGCCACTGCCCTCAACCTCACCCCTGATGAAGACACTGCCCGCATTACGCAGGAGCGCCACGGCGCGATCCGGCTGGGCACGGCTGCGGAGCTGGCGATGATGCGGCGCATCTTTGCGGTGATGGGGATGCAGCCGGTGGGATATTACGATCTTTCTGTGGCATCCGTACCTGTACATTCCACCGCCTTCCGCCCGATTGCCCGTGAGGATCTGGCGGCCAACCCGTTTCGGGTGTTCACATCCCTGCTGCGGCTGGAGCTGATCGCAGACCACGACTTGCGGGCCAAAGCAGAGGACGCGCTGAACGCCCGCAATATTTTCACCGCCGACGCTATCGACTTGACCGAAAAGGCGGAGGCCGATGGTGGCCTGTCGGCTGCAGACGCCAAATCATTTGTTGAGGCGGTGCTGGAAACCTTTCGCTGGCACCCGCAGGCATCTGTGAACGCGGAAACCTTCGAGGCATTGATCAAGGCCCACCGTTTGATTGCAGATGTCGTGTCCTTCAAAGGGCCGCACATCAATCATTTGACCCCACGCACGCTGGATATCGACGCCGCACAAGCTGCGATGCTGGAAGCTGGTTTGCCGGCGAAGGCCGTTGTGGAGGGGCCGCCCCGCCGGAACTGTCCTATTTTGCTGCGCCAGACCGCATTCAAGGCGCTGAACGAAGCGGTGGAATTTCCTGATGGCAGTGGTGGCTGGGTTGAAGGCCGTCACACCGCACGCTTTGGCGAGATTGAACAAAGGGGCGTTGCCCTGACGCCGAAAGGTCGCGCGCTGTACGACACTCTGCTGGATCAAGTGCGTGCACAAGTGCAACCCGCAGGGGATGGCAGCAACAGCGATAGCTATGTCGCCAAGCTGGAAGAGGTCTTCGCCCAATTTCCTGACGACTGGCGCACGATGCATGATCAGGGCTTAGCTTACTTCAAATATGGTGTGACAGGCACTGGCGAAGTTAACGGTGAAACCGACGCCAAGTCGCTTCTTGACCGCGGGATGGTGACGCTCAGCCCGATTATCTACGAGGATTTTTTGCCCGTCAGCGCAGCCGGGATTTTCCAGTCCAACCTTGGAAATGAAGCGCGCAACACCGAGCAGGCGAAAAGCAATCAGGACGAATTTGAAGCGGCCCTCGGCGCCAGGGTCGCCGATGAATTTGCCCTTTATGCAGATATACAAGCCGCGTCAATTGCCGACGCCATCGCTCGTATCAGGGCTGTGAGTCTGGTGGCATAACGCCATCATGCCGTCACCAGGTTGGCAGGCCAGGGGCTAGAGTATGGCCATTGTTTAAGGGTCGCGGCGGGCCCTTTTCAAGAAACGGCGATAACCGGTGATGTTTGAGCCGGCTAGACTTGGGGAGACGCACTCATGACTGCCTTGATTTCATTTGCCGAAGGCGAAAAACATCTCGACTGGCTGCGCCTGACAGACGCCTTTATCGCAGGTCATGATCTGCCGAGGGCGGAGATTGCGGACGTCTTTCTTTATGAGGGCGAGAACACACTTTTGAACCGTTCGGCATGGATCGAAGGCATGGGGCTTGCAGTGAAATGCGCAACAATCTTCCCCGCCAACGCCAAGGCGGGCAAGCCGACCATTGGCGGTGCGGTGAACCTGTTTTCCGGCGCTGACGGCACCCTTGAGGCCATCATCGACTTTCATCTTGTGACGAAGTGGAAGACGGCGGGGGACAGCCTGCTTGGGGCGCGCAAATTGGCGCGTGCCGACAGCAAGCATATTTTGATCGTCGGTGCGGGGACCGTTGGGCACAGCCTGCACGCCGCCTACACCGCACTGTTTCCAGATGCCGAGTTCACAATTTGGAACAGATCAAGAGCCGGTGCGGAGGCCTTTGCGGCGGCCCATCCCGGCACACATATTGCCGACAATCTGGCGCAGGCGGTGCCGGCGGCGGACATAATCACCTGCGCCACCATGTCCACGAACCCGATTGTAAAGGGTGAATGGCTGCAACCGGGCCAGCATATCGACCTGATCGGCGCGTACCGACCTGATATGCGTGAGGCCGATGATGACGTTCTGCGCAGAGGCCGACTGTTTGTCGACAGCCGCGCGTCCACCATCGAGCACATTGGCGAAATTAAAACACCTATCCAGGAGGGCGTCATTTCGGCGGAAGATGTGCTGGCTGATTACTACCAATTGGACCAGATGCAGCGGAATTCTGATGATGAGATCACCGTGTTAAAAAATGGCGGCGGCGCGCACCTAGATCTCATGACGAGCCGGTTTGTGCTGTCAGCATGGCAGGCGGCATCTGAGGTAATATGAAAATCCACGTGAGCGCCGACAGTCCACCTAGTGGCTTGGCGAGTTTGGCGTTACCGAGGCTTAGCATGCTGTCGCGGCTATGTGATCGATACGATGGGCATGGGTAAAAACTGAAAAGCCATGACCTTTACTCATCGCTACAAGGGTCATTCCACACTCTTGCGCTGCGGCCACGGCTGAACTTGTGGGTGCGGAAACCGCTACCAGAACGGAGCACTGGGCCGCTGCGGCCTTTTGAACAAGATCCAGCGAGATGCGCGAAGTTAGGATGATTGCCCCGTTACTAAGGGCTCCCAACTGCGGAACGGTTGCTCCAATGAGTTTGTCCAGCGCGTTGTGACGGCCGACATCCTCCCGAACGGTGAGCGTTGAATGCGCCTTGTCGAGAAAGCCGGCTGCGTGGGCAGACCTGGTCTCATCGTGCAGCGGTTGGTATGCCCGGAGCCTTTCGGTTGCCCCATCAAGGCTTGCAAAGGAGAAGCGTGTCTTGATGTGGGCAACGGACGGCAGCGGCCTGACGGCTTGGTCCAGACTTTCCAAGCCGCAGAGGCCGCAACCCACTGCGCCAAGGGTCGAGCGCGTCCGGTTTGCAAGATGTGTGGTGTCGCCACCGCGCAGCCAGATCCGCGCTTCCTTGCCTTTGGGATGGTCGATGACCTCAAACTCTTCGACATCGAGAGGTGAAGATATGAACCCCTCGGTCAGCGCGAAGCCAAGCGCTAAATCACCCAGATCAGCGGGCGACGCCATCATGACCGCAACACTCACACCCTGAACGACGATGGCGACTGCAACTTCGGCTACAATTGCGTGGTTGCTGGCACGTCGCGCAGGAAATACCAGTGCAGGGAAGGTTTCCACCACCGGCGCGTTCTGCGCATCAGTTGCCGTTGCTGTGTCCGCGCCAACTGATCTATGCGCATTAACCAGCATCGGGTTGGCTTTTCCGGAAACGAACCAGGACCGACTTTGAAGCCGGGGTGAAGCTCTGGCGACCAAATTGGCCGTGGGGAACCAGGGCGTTCAGTTCGGGGTAATAACCGGCAACACAGCCCGATGGCGTATCGTAGGGCACAATTTTGAAGCCTGTGCAGACCCGTTCAATACCGTCATCATGGATGCCAATCACATCGACCAGATCGCCGCTTTGAAGGCCCTGCCTCTCCATGTCATCGGGGTTCATGAACACGATTTCCCGGGCACCGTACACGCCACGATAACGGTCATTCATGCCATAGACGGTTGTGTTGTATTGGTCGTGCGAGCGGAATGTTTGCAACACAAAGGTCTGGTCAGTCTTACTGGCTAGCTGCCATTCGGTTTCAGCCGGCAATTCGTGAACGTTGAAATTGGCTTTTTGCGTGGCCGTGTTGAACTCACGCTGGGACGCAGCGTTGCGCAGGCGGAAGCCACGCGGGCGCCGCACGTCCTCATTGAAGTCGCCAAAAATGGGTAGAACGCGGGCGATCATGTCCCGGATCAGATCGTTGTTCTCCTTCATTGCGTCCCAGTTGACGAGTGAATTGCCCACCGTCGCTTTGGCTATGCCCGCCACGATCGCGACCTCGGATTTGAGCGTCGGCGCTGCCGGCAGGTTCATGCCGCCAGACCCGTGCACCATGCTCATGGAGTCCTCCACAGTGACGATCTGCTTTTCGCCTGCGGAGTTTTTGTCGATTTCGGTTCGACCGAGGCACGGCAAAATGAAAGACCGTTTTCCCGGCATCAGGTGCCCATGGTTGAGCTTGGTGCCCACGTGAACCGTCATATCGAGGTGGGAAAACGCCTCAGCGACCAGCGCACTGTCGGGTGTGGCGCGGGCGAAGTTGCCGCCTAGCCCCATGAAAAACTTCGCGGACCCTTCAAGCATCGCTCCTATGGCGTGCAGAACATTGTGCCCCGGTTCTCTTGGCATCTCGACGCCCAGTTCTTTTTCGAGAGCATCGATAAGCGGCTTGGGGGCCTTTTCATTTATGCCAACCGTGCGGTCCCCCTGGACGTTGGAATGGCCGCGCACCGGACAAAGCCCCGCGCCGTCCCGGCCGATATTGCCCCGCAGGAACATCAAACTCGCAATCTCACGAATGGTAGCGACGGAATGGCGGTGCTGGGTGATGCCCATGGCCCATGTGGCTATCACGCCCTTCGCACCGATATAGAGGTCGGCCAAGCGGCCGATCTCTTCACGGCTCAAGCCCGACTGCTCTTCGATGACGTCCCATCCGGTTGCTTCCACCAGAGCACGATAGGTGTGCATTCCGTCGGTATGCTCGGCGATGAAGGCGTGATCGATGACCGAAGGTTCGCCGTTCTTCCGTGCGATATCGTCCCGCTCGAACACAAGTTTCGACAGGCCGCGGAAAATCGCCATGTCGCCGCCAAGGCGCGGGCGGAAGTAGTGGGTGGAGGTCGCTTCACTGCCGCCGCGCAGCATTTCGATCTTGTTCTGCGGGTCCGCAAAGCGATGGAGGCCTTTCTCCTTCAGCGGGTTGATGACGGCAACATTGGCACCGCGCTCAACGACCTTTCTTAAGTCCGACAACATGCGTGGATGATTTGTGCCAGGGTTCTGGCCGACGCAAATCACCAGATCGCATTCTTCAAAATCCTCAAGCCGGACAGTACCCTTGCCGATGCCTATGGCTTCAGTCAGGGCCACGCCGCTGGCCTCGTGACACATGTTGGAACAGTCGGGAAAATTATTGGTGCCATACAGACGAACCATGAGCTGGTATAGAAAGGCGGCTTCATTGCTGGTGCGGCCTGACGTGTAGAACTCCGCCTGATTAGGATCTTCCAGCGCGTTCAATCCGGCGGCGATCTGGGTGAATGCGTCGTGCCATTCAATTGCTTCGTAGCGGTCCGTCTCCGGATTATAGCTTACCGGGTGCGTTAGTCGCCCCTCCCGTTCAAGATCGAAGTCGCTCCATTGCTGCAACTCAGCGACCGTGTGCTTTGCGAAGAACTCTGGTGTCACCCGGTCCTTTGTGGCTTCCCAGGCAACAGCCTTCACGCCGTTTTCGCAGAACTCGAATGAAGACCCATGTTCAGGATCGCCCCAGGCGCACCCTGGGCAATCAAAGCCATCGGGCTGGTTTGCCTTCAACATGGTCACAGCGTTGGTGATGGGTTTACCACTGCCGAGGACGAACTTACCAACGCTTTTCAGCGCCCCCCACCCGCCCGCATGGGACGATGTTTCGCCAAGAAAGTCTTCCCTGTCATTGGAGCGGGGAAGCGGGCGATTGCAGGATTTGGCTGAAGTTTGGCTTCCCTCGGCAGGTTGCTTGGCTTCTTTATCGCTGTTGAGCTGTTCAGAAACGGACATGGGAGCACCTTTCGGGCCAAGGATGACAAACAAGCCCGCCCAAGCGCGCATATTGTCTGGCACCATATTGATTGGCAAAAATGGAGAAAATGAGTGGCGGCCCGACAGTGCGAGCCGCCACCCTGGGGGAGTGTTACTCCGCAGGCACCATTGCAGGGTGCGTCTGATCCACGTGGTGCTTCGAACCGACGGGGCGGACCATCAGGTTCGCGAAAAAAGCAATCACCAACAGTGCGGCCATGGCGTACATGGTCGTGTTGTAGAGCGTTGCGGTCGGATCGACCGTGCCAGCAGGCGCGATTTCCATCAGCCGGGCGATGGTCACCGTGTTGGCGTCCACCAGCTCGCGCAGTTGTGTGACAGGTGCACCAAATGCCGCTTGGAACTGGGCCGCGTCAATTTTAGCGACCAGATCAGTGATGGCGTTGTTCTTGGACATATCACGCAGATAGGTGATCGCGAATGGCCCGAGAACACCGGCGGTGGACCATGCGGTCAGAAGGCGTCCGTGGATACCGCCCACATGCAGGGTACCGAAGATATCGGCCAGATAGGCTGGAATGGTCGCGAAACCGCCGCCATACATGGTGAAGATGATCATGGTGGCGATGTAGAAACCGATCAGTGCCGTCATGCCGCCCATGCCCGCGAAATACGGAATGGTGCAGTACAGGATCGTGCCAAGTACGAAGAAGCAGTGATAGGTGTTCTTGCGACCGATGAAGTCCGACGTGGAAGCCCAGAAAAACCGGCCAACCATGTTGAAGACAGAGATCATCAAGACGTAGGTGCCTGCGAAAGCAGCTGTAACGATGACAAGGTCACCGAAGATCTCGTTGATCATGGTCTTGGCCACGCCGATCACGCCAATGCCAGCCGTCACGTTGAAGCACAGGACAACCCACAACAGCCAGAACTGCGGCGTCTTATGGGCTTCGTCAATGTGAACATTGTTACGGGTGACCATGCCGGAGGCAACAGGTTTCGGCTCCCAACCGTCAGGCTTCCAGCCTTCGCGAGGCACGCGATATTGGAACGCAGCGAACATCATGACCGCAAAGTAGATGATACCCAGCGTCATGAAGGTCGACGCGGCACCGGTGTTGCCAGTGCCGACAACATAGATGCCGGCCTCACCGCCAAATGCAGCGGCCTGTTGGGCAGTCGCAACCACGACTTCGACCGTGCCGGAAGCCGTTTCTGCGAAGCGGCGACCACCTTCAGTGACCAGCGCAACCGCGCCTTCCGTGCCCAAATAGTCAGGCGCAGATTGATACAGGTTAAGCAGCCACTGTTTGAGAGGCGCACCGATCATGGCACCGCCGCCAAAGCCCATTATGGCCATACCGGTCGCCATGCCGCGACGGTCGGGGAACCATCTGATCAGCGTTGAAACCGGTGACACGTAGCCAAGGCCAAGCCCGGCACCGCCAAGCACACCATAACCGAGGTAAACGAGCCACAGCTGGTGCATGGCAATGCCCACAGAGCCCACGAGAAAGCCACCGCCCCAAAGGGTTGCAGCAACGACACCTACGTAACGCGGGCCAACTTTCTCAAGCCATTTGCCGCCAACCGCAGCCGTGAGACCAAGCACCACGATGGCGACCGAAAAGATCCAGACCACAAGTGAGAGCGACCAGTCGCCGCCTGAAGGCGCGACCACACCAAGCTCACGGGTCAGCGCGGGGTTGAAGACCGACCAAGCGTACACAGAGCCAATGCATAAGTGAATTGCGATGGAAGCGGGCGGTACCCGCCAGCGATTGTAGCCATCCGGGGCTACGATATTTTCCTTGCGGAGGAACGACAGACCTCCGCCTTGATGAGTTGCCATGGTGACAGTCCTCCCAATTAATTGTTTCAAGCTCCTCCCGAGCCGCCCTCCGATCCTCAGACTTTCGAAAATGCGGTCGGCGCGACAAAAAGGCGCTTGAATTGGAAGTCTGTCAATCCATATTTATCAATATAATCAGTGACTTACGAGTTTATTCCAGACGTTGAAAAAGGTCGATTTGTCCAGTTTCAACCCTGCAACTCCGATCAGATACGGACAAAATGTCCACTTTTTGGGCCACTCACTCCGCAGCGGCGGACAGATTGTCCGCCAGTGGAAGCCACACCAAAAACCGTGCACCGCAGTTTTTGTTGTTCTCCACACTGATTTTTCCACCGGCTTGGGTGATCAGCGCCTGACTTATTGAAAGACCCAGGCCAGTCCCCTTGGCCAGTTTTGTGGTGAAAAACGGATCAAAAACACTGTCCAGGGCCTCGAGGTCGATACCAACCCCATTGTCCTTCACCGTCAGTTCAACACCGTCCCTGCCATTACGCAGCGCACCTTCTGCGGCGACCGTAACCCTGCCACCGGTCTCCATGGCTTGGGCGGCGTTGACCAAAAGATTGACCAGAACCTGCAAAAGCTCCGACTTTACCATGCAAACAGTTCCGTCGGCATTCAGCTGCTCAATGACTTCAATATTGCGGTTTCGAAGGTCGGCTGAAACAAGCATGAGCGCTTCGCGCATGGCGGAATTCGGGTCCAGCACTTCTGCCTCGCCCGTATGCCCTGCAGGCCGAGAGAAATCGAGAAGCTTCGCTACGATGGCGAAAATTCGGTCGGTCTGCTGATCAATGAGGTCCAGCTCAACCTGATGCTCATCGGCCCTACTGCCTAACTCAGCCCGCAGGACCTCAAGATTACCCTGAATGACGGTCACTGGATTGTTGATCTCGTGGGCAACCCCGGCGGTGATCTCTCCAACGGTGGCCAGCTTTTCGGCAGCCACAAGTTGAGCGAAGGTGGACTCCAATTGGCGGTTGGTCTCTTGGAGCTCTTCGGTTCGTTTCTCCACCAGCTCGTTCAGGCTCTCTGCCGATTGGCGCAACCGCTCGTCGCGATCCTGCACTTGATCGAGCAGCCTATCGAGGTGCCGCGCCACCGCGCCTATCTCATCTTGGCTCCGCACCGAGCCGATCCTCGCATCAAGCTCGCCAGCCTCCGCCCTGGCCATGGTAGCGGTCATTTGCTCAAGCGGCCGGAATACGCCGCGAGCGAGGTGCAGGAACACCGGAACGGAGAACCCGCAAACGGCGAGAAATGCAATGATGAGCGTAAGAATGGTGGTCGTCCGCTGATTGCCGAACGGAGCCTCCAAAAACCCAGTGTAAAGCATCCCGATGCGCTGGCCGGTAACGTCGGCGATGGGCTGATAGCCTGAAATGTACCAGTCGTTCACCACGAAGGCCCGGTCCAGCCAAGTATTGCCGGCCACCATCACCTGCTGCCACACGACTTCTGATACCCGCGTACCAAGGGCCCGGCTGCCCTCAAACAGTCTCACATTGGTACTGATACGAACGTCATCAAGAAAAAGCGTAGTGGTTCCAGTCCGGCTCATCTCTTCATCTTCGGCGGCGCGATATATCAGATCGTTCAGCGTATCGATGAAATCCAAATTGCGATTGAGGAGGCGTCCACCGATCAAAACCTCGTCCATCGATCCGATGCGGTGAGCGGCCAATAGCATCATGCCGCGCTCTTCGACTTGTCGGTCGATGTCCCGGGCAGCTTGGGTCTGCACCAATGGCAGGGCGGCGGCCTCTGCTAGTCCTTCGCCAAGGTTTTCCAGTTCAGATCTCTCAAGCAACGCCAACCCGGCCGCTGGGTTTTTAGCGCTCGCCGCCTGTGAAATCGCCATCAAAGACGATGCAAGTTCCTCTGCTGCCGGTCTTTTGAGGGCCAAAAAATCTAGGCCCATCTCCCGTGAAGTGGTGAGAAGAAATTGCTCAAGAAGGTCCCCGCCCTCGTTCCGCACATTGGCAAAATCGGCCGACTTGGCCAGTGCGGAAATCTCAGCTGCCTGGGTGGCTTCTATGCGATGGAGATATTGCTCCGCGATACGCAGGTCGCTGGCGACCTTTGCAAGCATCAACTCATCAAACTTGTCGATCCACCGCCACATGGTGACGCCAAGCAGAAGCGGCATCAGCACCACCAAAGGCAACAGTGC
>JBCDIB010000061.1:0-9657 GCA_038749385.1 Pseudomonadota bacterium
AAAATGTCAAGCAAAACACCGACTTCAGCCATCCAACCAGCCAACCTAAACGCTTTCTTTAGGCTTATCGTGTTGCACTGCGACCATGAAGAGCGCCAGTGCAGGCATACAACCCGGCCAAAAGGTTGGTGGGGAGATCACAGACGGTCGCCGATTGGTAAACCGTGTCTGGATGGCTGCGCTCGTCACTCTGGGCATGTTTATCGCCTCCTTGGTGTTTGTTGCCGACTTCGCGGGCAATCTTGCAAACCGCATGACACTGCAATCCGAACAGCGACTTGTGGCGTTGGAATTCGACAGGCTGGCGCATAGCTCGCTGCGGAACATGCGTCTCCTCACCCGCAACGACACGGTATTTTCGTCTCTGAAAGGCGAGTTGGAGCTGGAACAATTGCGGCCGGAGATCGTCCCAAAGGCGTGGAACAGCTTTGGCTTTGAGGCAGTCGTTTTCTTCGCAGGCGACGCGGTTAAGGCGACTGCCTGGCTGACACAGGTCTCGCCGCAGGAACTCGACCCCAATATCCGCATGGGGGCATTTGACCTTGTGACCGATATTCAACAGCAGTTCGACAGTGTGAAGGTGGAAACCCGCCGTGGCGCGATCGTGCCCACATTCGTCAAAGATGAACCGCTGGGCCTGACCAACTACGCTTTCCGCTTCATCAACGGCAAACTGCGTCTGCTGATCGCTCAGCCCGTCATGGCCGAGAGCATTGTGATGCAGGGTATTGAAGGCAATCCGATCATTGCCGTCGCTTCCATTCCAATCGGCGAAACACTTCTGGCCGAAATGGGTACACGATTGCATCTGCACGATCTGCATCTGGACCGCATCTCGACAACACCGGACGCAGTGGCCAGCACGGCAATCTCCAACGGTCCTGCGGACCCCGTTTTGCACGCCACATGGTTGCCCGTACCACCGCGCTTTGCCATTTTGCGCGGCGTTGCCCCCACCATTGCGTTTCTTTTGGTGGTGGCAGCCGTCGCGGTTTACATCATCGGGGCACGTTTTGGTTCTACGCTCCGGGCGCTGGCAGCTTCTGAAAGCCAGAACCGCCACCTGGCTCACCATGACGGGCTGACGGGGCTGGCCAACCGCTCGAAATTCGACCTGCAGATTGACGAAGCCATCGAGAAAGCTAGGGACAAACCCTTTGCGCTACTCGCCATCGATCTGGACCATTTCAAGCAGGCAAATGACAGTTTTGGCCACGAGGCCGGCGACCACGTGCTGCGTACCGTTGCGCGCCGCATGAACTCAATTGTGTCGCCCATCGGCGAATTGTCCCGCATTGGCGGCGACGAGTTCATGGCCATCGTCCACGGCATCCATGACAGGGAAGCGCTGGAGTTTCTGTGCGAATCCCTCATCGAATGCGCCTGCCAGCCAGTGTCATTTGAAGGCAATTCCATTTCCATCGGCTCATCCATTGGCGTGGCACATGCTCCCACAGATGGCGACAGCGTGGGCGAACTGATGCGCAATGCCGATGAAGCTCTTTACTTTGCCAAGGATGCGGGCCGCGGCCGTGTCATCTTCAAAGGTGACAGCCGCGGCGAATTGGACCGCCGCAGCAACAGGGCAAACGGTGGACCGGCAAACCGCAAACACCCGGCTCCGGAAGTCCGGGTGGCACGCCGGGAGGCCTGAGGAAGGCTTAGTACGCATGCCGAGACGGGCTTTTTGACCATCGCGGCCATCTGCCTCGCTTGAGTGTTTCGCTGGCAAAACGCCCAAGCCCCTGCCATATGGGCGTCATGTCTGAGACCAAAACACCACCTGTTGCAAATGGCGCGGCTTTACTCGCAGGGCACGAAGCCCGATTTGCGCGCATGAACGGTTTGGGCAATGAGATCCTTGTGGTGGATATGCGCGGGCGCGAAGACCATGTGACCGCACAGGCCGCCACAGCGCTGGCCGCCGAGACAGCCACTGCCTTCGACCAGATCATGGAAATCCGCGACCCGTCCACCGACGGCACGGACGCCTACATTCGCATCTGGAACACGGATGGCTCACAGGCTGGCGCCTGCGGCAATGGCATGCGCTGCGTGGTGTCAGCGCTGGCGGGGGAGACCGGCCGCTCAGACTTCACCTTCGAGACCCGCGCCGGTGTGCTCACCGCCTACGATGATGGCCCGTCTTCCATAACGGTTGATATGGGCGCGCCCCTGTTTGACTGGAAAGACATTCCCCTGTCCGAGGAATTCGCCGACACGCGCAATATCGAGCTGCAGATCGGGCCGATTGACGATCCGGTTCTGCACACGCCCTCGGTGGCCAATATGGGCAATCCCCATGCTATTTTCTGGGCGCCGAAAGATGTGTGGACCTACGATCTGGAGCGGTTCGGCTCTATTTTGGAAAATCATCCGCTGTTTCCAGACCGCGCCAATATTTCCATCGCGAACGTACTGGCCCCGGACCACATCCGCATCCGCACGTGGGAGCGTGGGGCCGGACTCACCCGCGCGTGCGGGTCCGCAGCCTGTGCAACATTGGTTTGTGCCCACCGCCTCGATATGGCGAATGCCAAGGCCGTGGTCACGGTCCCTGGTGGCGACCTGCACATTGAATGGCGCGATCCCTCCCCTGGACCACACGACGGGCGCAACGGGCGCGTGTTCATGACGGGCCCCGCCGAGTTCGAATGGAGCGGCATGCTGAACCCTGCCACCGGCGCGTGGCGTAGAGTGGAAGAAGACGGCAACGGGGACAACATCTGAGATGGCCGTCAAGACCCTCACATTTGGCTGCCGCCTGAACACTTACGAAACCCAGGTCATGCAGCGCGAGGCGGAGGCTGCAGGGCTGGAAGACGCCATTGTCGTCAACACCTGCGCTGTTACAGCCGAAGCGGTGCGCCAGGCCAAGCAGGCCATCCGCCGCGCCCGTAGGGACAATCCCGACAGCCGCATCATCGTGTCGGGGTGCGCCGCCCAAACCGACCCCAACAGCTTCGGCGCCATGGAGGAAGTGGACCTTGTGCTCGGCAATGAGGACAAGCTCCACGCGCATTCTTACCGCGCTTTGCCGGAATTCGGTGTGAACCTGTACGAAAAGGTGCGGGTGAACGACATTTTCGAATTGTCGGAAACTGCCTCCCACATGGTGGATTGCATCGAGGGCCGGGCCCGCGCCTTCGTGCAGGTACAGAATGGCTGCGACCACCGCTGCACGTTCTGCATCATCCCCTTTGGCCGCGGCAACTCACGTTCCGTGCCTGCAGGGCCGGTGGTGGAGCAGATCAAAAAGTTGGTGGGCAATGGATATAGCGAGGTCGTGCTGACCGGTGTGGACACCACATCCTATGGACCGGACCTGCCCGGCCACCCCACCCTCGGAAGCCTTGTTCGTCGGATCCTTAATCGGGTTCCCGATTTGAAACGTCTACGTCTCAGCTCAATCGATTCCATTGAGGTCGATGCCGAGCTGCGCGAGATCATCATTTCCGAGCCACGCTTCATGCCGCACCTGCATTTGTCGCTCCAATCTGGCGATGACATGATCCTCAAACGTATGAAACGCCGTCATTTGCGCGACGACACGCTGCGCTTTTGCGAGGACCTTCGCAGCGCCCGCCCAGACATCGCCTTCGGCGCAGACCTTATGGCCGGTTTCCCCACTGAAACCGAAGACATGTTCGCAAATTCCATGTCGCTCATCGACGAAGCGGGCCTGTCTTACGTCCACGTCTTTCCCTTTTCACCTCGGCCTCAAACACCCGCCGCCCGCATGCCGCAACTGGACCGGGGTTTGGTGAAGGACCGCGCGGCCCGCCTGCGCGCCCACGCGGACCGGGCCCTGAACAGGCATTTGCAGAGCCAGATCGGCAAAGAGCTGAAGGTGCTTGTGGAGCGCCAGAATAAAGATGGCAGTTTTACCGCCCACGCTGAGGATTTTGCGTCCGTGAAACTGTCAGGTGCTGTGCAGGCCGAACCGGGCACCATAATTCGCGCCGCGGCCACTGCCGTTCAAAATGGCAGTTTGCTGGCGGAAAGTATCGCCGCTTAGCGCGTTTTCAGTTTGCCGCGCGGGTCAAACACTGCGTCCGGGTTCTGCGCCAGTTCCGTGAAACAGAAGTCCTGCAACAATGCCGTGATGCCCGAGCCTTCGACTTCCAAGGTTTCTGGTACGATTGGCTGGCCAAAGGTGATGTCAAAGCGCGTGCCTTGCTTGTTCAGCAGTTCGTGGAACACGGTCATGTCCCGCAGCTCGCGGCTCCATTTGGCGAACCAGTAAAACAGACCTGAGTTTCGGCTTTGCATATTGGCGGGCACAACGGTCAGATTGTATTTGCGGGCCAGCGTCAGCGCCGAACTTTGCCATTCGCGTTCGTTCAGCCCGCCATTGGCCCAATAGGCGATGCGGCCAGACGGGAAAATGACAATAGGGCGCTGCGCCTTTATGGCGGCACTGGTAAGCCGCAGCGTTTCGCGGCTTTTGTCCCTGGTCTTGAAGCCTTCGCGCCATTCGACGGGAATGATGATATCGCTGAGCTCGCGGCTGACACGGATCGCATCGCGGTTGGCAAACACCGTCATATCCGGGCGGTGCGCAGCCAACGCGTCCCACATAGCCACACCATCGGCAATGCCCGTGGGGTGATTGCAGACAATAATAAACGAGCCTTCTTTCGGCACGTTCTCCAAACCTGTGGTTTTGACATTTAGCTGAAGCCGGTCCGATGCAACGGCCATAGCATCGCGGGCAGGTAGATCGGCGATCTGATCCGCCATCTGCACAGCCTCTTTATAGTGCAGAAACTTGTAGAGCAGCGGACGCACCAGCGGCCAGACAATCGAATCTGAGATCCGCCCGCCACGTTCAGCAATCAGCTGGTCTACAATATGTGTTTTGGGATCGGTTTGCGGCGCACGGTCAGGATCGGCCATGACAGATGTGTCACGGCCTTCACGAACGGCACTGCGGGGTGCGTTGAAGCTTCCTGTGCGCACGGCTGCCTGCGCCGCCTGCTTTGAACCTTCCAGATCCATGTTCAACCTCCGGGGCCCTACTGGCCCCTGTTGCCAACGCGGTGGCATTTTCCCGTGCCGCGGATGTAGCCCGAACGGAAGGCAAAAACCAATTTTCCCATCCGGCTTGGGCCGATTTAGACCGTCCATGCACCAATTTCGTGTCGCAGATGTGACTCTCCACGCCATGGTCCAATGCCATTTTGCGACAACAGGTAAAGAAATGGCGCTGGAAATGGTTCCCACTGCCCATCCAGCAAAGGAATGCAGAGCAAAACCAGGTCTGGGAAAGGCCAGTTAGGCGCAAAGTCTGCCCCTGCGGCACCTTGTGGGAAGGCTCCCCTTGTCTCAAAAGGAGTGTATTAGCCGTATTTCTGCCATCACGGCACATGCAGATAGGGCCGAGCCAAGACGTCCAAAGGCACGACCTGTTAAGATGAGTATATCCATGACATTGAACCTCTCAGCCTCTCCACAAATTGAGCCAGCTTTGTCGGTGGGCCGTACAGTCTTGCTGTCTGCGGGCATGGTCATCACCGGCATTGCCCTGAGCGCCTGCACCCGCAGCGTGGAGCCGTTGAGCACCGTTCAGCCATTGCCGCCTGCCCCCGCTGGCAATGTTCAATCGCAACCACTGGGAACGTCGGGCGCCCAAGCCGGTCTGCCCGGCCAACCAGGCACCATTGATCCAAACACTGGTCTGCTGATCCCACCGGCGGGCACTCAAGTGGCGACCACCGAGCCGGTGGCACAATCGACAACGCCCCCACCCACTGCCGCCAGCACAGAGGCGCTGGACCGCGGTTCAGTGGCCGGAGTGTGGAACGTGCAGGTAGCCGGTGGCACCTGCCGCCTCGCAACATCGTTCACCCGCCGCTCGGCCCATTTCCAGGCCAGCCCCCTGCGCTGCCCCGATGCTGAGCTGAGCAATGTACGCGAGTGGAATGTGAGCGGAAACCAGATGGTGCTCTACGACAATAGCGGCTCAGCCATTGCCCGTCTGTTCCGAACCGGCAACCAGCGCCTCGATGGTAAAACCAGTGGCGGCACCGCCGTCACCCTCAGCCGGGACGCATAGGGCCGCAAGAGCAGGCACGCGCGGCAATCCAGGAAGCAATCAAGAGCGGTTGGTAGATGCGTCCCATGCCCTCCGAGATGCCAAACGAGTCCTCTTCCAATTCGGATAGCGTATCCCGGCGTCTCTCGGCGCTGGTTGATCAAGGGCTGTTGAAAAACGATCCCGTTCAGGCCGATATTGCCACCCGGCTGGACGGAGTTCTGGCGGATTTGGAGCAGGCGGAGACCGACCGGGTTCTGGCCTCTAAAAATTCTGCGCTAGGGTGGCTGTTTGCAAAGGGAAAGCGCCACAGAGGCCCTGTACAGGGGCTTTACATCTGGGGTTCGGTGGGCCGCGGCAAGACCATGCTTATGGACATGTTTTTCGACGCCGTACCCTTCATGGCCAAGCGCCGCAGCCACTTTCATGCCTTTATGCGCGATGCCCACGCGGCGATCCATGCCCACCGGGAGGCCTTCCGGGCGGGCGAAACCAAGCAGGAAGATCCTGTACCGTCCGTGGCCAACGCCATCGTTGACGCGCACCGAACTGAAAATGGCAGCAGCCTGCGCCTTTTGTGTTTTGATGAGTTTGCGATCAGCGACATTGCCGATGCCATGATCCTGTCGCGCCTGTTCACCGTGTTGTTTTCGCGGGGGGTGACTGTAATTGCCACATCCAACGTCCCGCCAGGGGACCTCTACAAGGACGGCATCAACCGCGCCAGTTTCCTGCCGTTTGTCGACCTGTTGCAGGAGCACGTATCCACTCTACGCCTTGATGCGCCCACAGACTACCGCCGCCAAAGGCTGGACACGGGGGCGGTCTGGTTCTCACCCTTGGGGGCCAACACTACAGCCGCGCTGGATGAAGTCTGGGAGCGCTGGACGGGCGAGGACGCAAGCTCCCACGAGGCCGAGCCGGTCATGGTTCATGGACGGACTTTGAAGCTGCAGGCCCGCGCAGACCGCTGCGCGCGGGCCAGTTTTTCGCAGCTTTGCGAGCAGCCGCTGGGAGCCCACGACTACCTCGCCCTCACGGAACGGTTCGACAGCTTTGTCATCGATGACATTCCTGCCATTGACCCGGGACGCCGCAACGAGGCCAAGCGGCTGATCATATTGGTGGACACCTTATATGATGCTGGCGCCCGTCTTGCTGCTTCGGCGGCAGCAGAGCCGTGGGACCTGTACCGCGATGCGCCCGGTACGGAGGGGTTTGAGTTTGAACGCACCCAGTCGCGCCTGACGGAGATGCGCTCCAGCGAGTGGCTCGACGCGTGGCACAAGCGTTTCGGAGCGGACCAGTGATCAAGCATATGGGCGGCTGCGCCTGCGGCGCCATACGGTTTGAGGCCCGGGGGGATCCGTTACGCGTGGGTTTGTGCCACTGCCTCGACTGCCGCAAACGCACTGGTGCCCCTTATTTTGCGACGGTGTTTTACCATGTCGGTCAAGTCTCCATTTCGGGTGAACGCCGCACCGATGGCGGCTGGAGCTTCTGTCCCAAATGCGGATCGACCGTGCACGCGCAAACTGACACCGATATTGAGTTAGCCCTGGGCTGCTTTGACGAGCCGCGGAGGTTTGAACCGGGCTACGAACTGTGGACCATACGCCGCGAGCCATGGCTGGCGCCTGTGGCTGGAGCGAAACAATATGAGCGCGACCGGGACTAAGACTGCCAGCTGCACCCGTCACTGATTGTGAAATGGAAATTCGGTAAAGTATCCAATAATTCTAACGTTTACGTAAGAATTTTAAAATACAAAACACTGTAATCGTTTAAATTTTTTCGTACTGTTGCGGTAAAGGTCCTTTTCCACTACACCCACGCCGCCCGCACCTGACTTCATTCTGTGGAATATGTTGATGGGGGCCTTGCACATTATGACGGGTCCACGGGCCTGCCAATTTGTGCGACGAACGAGCAGATAAAACTTCACGGGATAGAGAAGCTCCATGGCACGCAATAAGATCGCACTCATCGGCTCCGGCATGATTGGTGGCACACTGGCCCACATGGCTGGCCTTAAAGAGATGGGCGACATCGTGTTGTTCGACATTTCTGAAGGCATGCCCCAGGGCAAAGCGTTGGACATTGCCGAAAGCTCCCCCGTGGATGGTTTTGACTCCCGTCTTTCCGGCACACAAAGCTATGAAGGCATTGAAGGCGCTGATGTGTGCATCGTCACCGCCGGCGTGCCACGCAAGCCGGGCATGAGCCGCGACGATCTGCTCGGCATCAACCTCAAAGTGATGGAGCAAGTGGGCGCAGGCATTAAAAAATACGCCCCCAACGCCTTCGTCATCTGTATCACCAACCCCCTCGACGCCATGGTTTGGGCGCTGCAGCAATTCTCCGGCTTGCCGAAAACCAAAGTGGTGGGCATGGCTGGAGTGCTCGACAGCGCCCGCTTCCGATACTTCCTTGCTGAAGAGTTTGACGTGTCGGTGGAAGACGTCTCCGCCTTCGTGCTGGGCGGCCATGGCGACACCATGGTGCCGCTCACCCGCTACTCGACAGTCGGCGGCATTCCGCTGACCGATCTGGTGAAGATGGGCTGGATCACCGCTGAGCGCCTGGAAGAAATCGTAGACCGCACCCGCAAGGGCGGTGGCGAAATCGTCAATCTGTTGGGCAATGGCTCCGCTTATTACGCTCCCGCCGCCTCCGCCATTCAGATGGCTGACGCGTACCTTAAAGATAAAAAGCGCGTCCTGCCCTGCGCCGCCCATCTGAAGGGCGAGTATGGCGTGAAAGACATGTATGTGGGCGTGCCCACCGTTGTCGGCGGCGCCGGCATTGAGCGCGTCATCGAAGTGGACTTCACCAAAGAAGAAGCCGCAATGTTCCAAAAATCCGTCGATGCGGTGGCAGAACTCTGCGAAGCCTGTCGCGGGCTGAACGGGGACCTGAAGTAGGCTTATGCACCTTCGGGCAGCGTTTGTTGGACTGACGGCCGGGCTGGCATTCGCTGCCCCGGCTTTCCTGTCCTCTGCAGCTGCCCAGGACGCAACGCCCCAATCCGCCTACACCAAACTCAACCTCGACGCCTGCACGTTGATCGAAGAGTTTGAGGAAGGCATGGGGGCTTCGTTGGAGTGCCCGGAGGCTGGGTTTGGTGGAACGACTGTTTACGCCGCCGAAGGCGATCTTCGGTGGTCACTTGGCTTTGGCGAACAGCCTGAAAGCTGGACCAGCTTCGCGCCTTTCAACTCCCTCGGCACCACCATTGAGTGGCGCTATCACGGTGACAGCCCGCCCCATGCCGCCATATTGCGGTTCTTCCTCGATAGCGGCGACCCAGAAACCGGCAAAGCTCAGGCACTTGTTGTACACAAGGTGCTGCACTTTGGCGGCGGCTCCTGCCCCATCGCCATCGTGGATGCCTCAGTGGAGCAGGCCAACGGCGTGGCCCGAGGCGCGGCGGCGCTTGCTTCCACGCTCGATTGCGCCACCCACACGCCCATATACACCGGCCCCGGCGACAGCCTGGCCAATTCTTTCAACGGCGCGCGCATTGAAGGCGCGAACGTCCGCTAGCCATCAACCCATATCGATTCCCACCGGAGACATCTCCCTATGAACATTCATGAATATCAGGCCAAACAGCTTCT